>NZ_JBSFNS010000039.1:0-71984 GCF_053587275.1 Amycolatopsis sp. NPDC003676 | reverse complement strand
GGCCCAGGGGGCCGTGCACGCAACTCCCTCAGACGCCGACGCGATCCCGCGTTGTGGTTGGGGTGGTCAGGCGCCGACTCGGTCGGCTAGAACGGTGGCGAATCGCAGGGCGCTGCCGTCGCCGAAGGGTAGGTTGAGCGACGGTTCGC
This sequence comes from Amycolatopsis sp. NPDC003676, assembly GCF_053587275.1. Taxonomy (NCBI): domain Bacteria; kingdom Bacillati; phylum Actinomycetota; class Actinomycetes; order Pseudonocardiales; family Pseudonocardiaceae; genus Amycolatopsis; species Amycolatopsis sp. NPDC003676. The sequence continues at coordinate 71,835 of NZ_JBSFNS010000039.1, read as the reverse complement.
AGATGTCCAGTTCCAGCACCCGCGGCTGTCCTCGGTCATCGCGGACCAGGTCGACGCGGCCGTACAGCAGCGGCCGGTCCAGGCCCAGATGGCTGGCGGCGGCGTCGAGAGCGGCAGCGGCGACCGCGCGTTCGTCCTGGTCGGCGACGCGCGGTTTGCGGAAGTCGAGCGTCGGGACGTGCACGGTTCCGTCCGGCATCAGCATCGCGGCCTTGCGGATCGCGTGGCTGTACTCCCGGTCGAAATAGATCAGGTTCGTTTCGCCGTCCCGGTCGACCGACTCGAGATACGGCTGGACGAGCGCGTGCCCGCCTTCGCCGAACAGCTTCGACAGGTGCGCGGCGGCTTCAGCAGCCGCCGGCCGGGTGAATCGGCGGACGTTGCGCGAGTACGCGCCGATCCCCGGCTTGACGACGATTTCCGTGGCGTCGCGATGCTTCTCCAGCACTTCCCGCACCACGACGTCCGGATCGTCCCCAGGGGCAGCGAACCGGCTCGGGACGACCGGGACGCCGAGCGCGGCCAGGTCCGCCAAGTAGGACTTGTCCAGCGCCCACCGGGCGACCGCGAGCGGGTTGAGCAGGAGCGTCGCCTCCTCGACCCGTTCGCACCACGCCAGGAACTCCGGCAGCTGGTCCACGTAGTTCCACGGCGAGCGCAGCACGACCGCGTCGAACCGCGCCCAGTCGACCTCGGCGTCCTCCCACTGGCAGACTTCGGTCTCCAGACCGACCTTCGCGCAGGCCTCGCGCAGCAGCGGCATGTCGTAGTCGATGGGCAGGCTGACCCGGTCGGTCACGAGAGCAACGGTGCGGGTCACCACGGCAGGACCTTCCCGGCGTGGAAGTAGCTGCCGCTTGGGCCGTCCTCGTCGAGAAGCGCGAGTTCGACACTCGTCACGGCACCGTCCGCGGGTTCGAGGTCGCCCGCTCCGTCGTTCATGCCGGTCTTGGTGTAGCCGGGATGCGCCGAGTTGACCTTGATCGGCGTGTCGCGCAGCTCGTACGCCAGGTGCACGGTCCACGAGTTCACCGCGCTCTTCGTGGCGCTGTAGGCCGGAAGTGCCTTGAAGGTGTCGCTGTGGGTGTAGGATCCGGGGTCGCTGTGCCGGGTGAGCGAACCGAGCAGGCTCGACACGTTCACGATCCGCCCGGCGGCCGACTTGCGGATGAGCGGCAGCATGGCCAGCGTCGTCTCGACCGTGCCGAACAGGTTGGTGTCGAAGGTTTCCCGCCATTCGGCGAGCGTCTGCTCGGACGGCTGCTTGCCGTACTTCTCGATCCGCACGGCCGCGTTGTTGACCAGGATGTCGAGCCGTCCGTACCGGGTTTCGAGCTCCGCCGCGGCGTCCTCGATGCTCTTCGGATCGGTCACGTCGAGCTGAAGTCCTTCGACGGCAAGACCCGCGTCGCGCAAGCCCGTCGCGGCAGTCTCGACGGCGGCTTCGTCGCGCCCGCTCAGCACCACCTGCACGCCGCGTTCGGCGAGCTGTCGCACGATCTCGAACCCGATGCCGCGGTTGGCCCCGGTGACCAGGGCAATGGTGTCGTCCAAATCGGTCTCGCTCTCTTGTCGGTCCGGCGGTCACAGGGTGGACAGGAATTTCGCCACCGGCGGCCCGAAACTGTCGAGGTCCGCCAGGAACGCGTCGTGGCCGAGATCGGATTCCAGCGCGAGGAACTCGACGTCCGCGCCGCCCGCCCGCAATCCGTCGGCGATCTGCCGCTGCTGGTGCAACGGGAACAGGATGTCCGTCTCCGTGCCGATCACGAGCGCTTGATCGACCCGCAACCGCGCCAGCGCCTCGTCAGTACCGCCGTCGCACAGCTCGCCAAGGTCGAACCAGTCCATGCTGCGGCTGAGGTAGAGGTAGCTGTTGGGATCGAAGCGGCGCACGAACCGGCGCGCGTGATGGTCCAAATAGAACTCGACGGCGAACTCGGGGCCGAACGCCGCGCCCCCGATCCCGGACCGCTCGCGGCCGAACCGGCGTTCCCATTCCCGCGCCGACCGGTACGTGGTCATGCCGATCTTGCGCGCGGTGAGCATGCCGCGTTCCGGATAGCGTTCCGGAAGGTACTGTCCGTCGTTCCACAGTGGATCCGACCGGATCGCTTCCCGTTGCACGGAACGGATCGCGATCGAGTACGGCAGCGAGTGCGCGGCCGCGGAGATGCTGAGGTGGCTGCGCGCCAGATCCGGATGCCGGGCCAGCAACGCGAGCGCGCTCATCCCGCCCATCGACGCGCCGACGACGCACGCCAGCCGCTCGAATCCCAGATGCCGCACGGTGTTCGCCGCGGCATCCGCGATGTCCTCAATGGACAGTTCGGGAAAGCCGAGCCGATATGGCTGCCCGGTCGCCGGGTCGAGCGAGGCGGGCCCGGTCGATCCTTGACAGCCGCCGAGCGAGTTCACGCAGATCACATGCCACTGGTCGGTGTCGATCGGCTTGCCGGGCCCCAGCATCGACTCCCACCAGCCGGGCGCGGGGTCCTCCGGACTGGACGCCGCGTGCGCGTCCGGCGAAAGCCCGGTGAGCAGGAGGACGACGTTGTCCCGTGCTGAAGAAGGCTCTCCGAAGGTCTCGTAACCGACGCGCGCGCCGTGCAGCACGCCGCCGCGTTTCATGGCGAATCTCTCCGGCAGCAGGGCGAACCGCGTGGCCGGAGGAATGAATTCGTGCATCACGTTCCCCAGGTGGTCGGGCGAGAGTGCGCGTTACTCGCCGAGCGAGGCCAGCCATTCGTCGTCCGAACCGTCGCTGATCCCTTCGAACCAGAAACTGGACAGATACCGTTCGCCGGTGTCGGGCAGCATCGCGAGCAGGACCGCGCCCTCGGGCGAGCTCTCCGCTTCGCGCAGCGCGGCGGCGAGGGTCGCGCCCGCGGACATTCCGGCGAAGATGCCCTCCTCGGCGGCCAGACGGCGCGCGGTGTCCCTGGCCAGCTCGTCGTCGATCGTCACCAGCTCGTCGATCACGGTGCGGTCCAGCACGCCGGGGACGAAGTTCGGAGCCAATCCCTGCAGCTGGTGCAGATTCCACGACTGCCCGGCCAGCACGGCCGCCTTTTCCGGTTCCAGCACGACGGTCCGCACGTCGGGGCGGGCGAGCTTGAGCATCTGCCCGACGCCGGTGATCGTGCCGCTGGTGCCGAATCCGGTGACGAAGGTGTCCAGCCGTTTCCCAGCGAAGTCGGAAAGGATCTCCGCGGCCGTGGTCTCCCGGTGGTACGCGGGGTTCGCCGGGTTCTCGAACTGGCGGGCGCGGAACCAGCCGTGCTTCTCGGCCAGGTCGTCGGCGATCCGGTTGCCGCCGAGGCTGCCGAGGTGGCCGGGAAACAGCAGCACCTTGCCGCCGTAAGCGCGAATCAGCTTGCGCCGCTCCACCGAATACGTGTCGCCGAGGACCGCGACGAACTGGTACCCGCGAGCGGCCGCCACCATCGCCAGCGCGATGCCGACGTTGCCGGACGTGCATTCCACGATCGTGTCGCCGGGCTTGAGCTCTCCCCTCGCCTCGGCGTCGAGGACGATGGCCAGCGCCAGCCGGTCCTTCACCGAGCCGCCCGGGTTGAACGACTCGACCTTGACGTACACCGAGACGTGCCCGGGCGCCATCCGGTTCAGCCGCACGATCGGCGTGCGGCCGATCGCGTCAAGAATGCTGGAATACAGCGGCATGTCGGAATTCTCCTTCGTACACAGTCGTGGCCGGGCCGGCCAGGACGATCGGCTCCTCTTCGGCGGGCCAGCCGACCCGGAGTTCCCCGCCGGGCACCTCGACCGTCACGGTCCGGTCGAGCCGCCCGGCCCGGATCAGGACCGCGGCGGCCGCACAAGCCCCGCTGCCGCAGGCGAGCGTCTCGCCCGCGCCGAATTCGTGGACCCGCAAGCGGATCCGGTCTCGGGCCACGACCTCGGCGAATCCGACGTTGACCGTCGGCGGCAGTCCGGGCAGCGCCCGCACGGCAGGACCGAGCCGGGCCACCGGGGCGCTGCCGACGTCGTCGGCTTCGAGGACCACGTGCGGGTTGCCGGTGGAGGCCGCCGCGAAGCGGACAGGAGTCCCGTCCGCCAGCACGGCCTCGTACCGGCCGTCCCGGCTCGCGAAGCCGGACAGCGGGATCTGCCCGGGAGCGAACCGCGGCACGGTCAGCCCGATGCTGAACGCGTTGTTTCCCAGCACTTCCACCGGATGTGTCCCGCTTGGACTGTCGATCTCGAACGCCGGCGGACGCGCCAGCCCGGCCCGGACGAGCCAGGAGGCGACACAGCGGGCGCCGTTGCCGCACTGCATCGAGCTTTCTCCCGCCCCGGTCCAGATCTCGAACGCGGCGGCCGCGGAAGCACTGCGCGGCGGCCGGATTCCCAGGATCAGGTCACAGCCGACGCCGGTGTGCCGGTCGGCGAGCGCCCGGCACAGTTCCGGCGTCGGCGCGGGTGCGTCCCGCAGGTCGAGTACGACGAAATCGTTGCCGCACCCGTGCATTTTGGTGAACGGAAGCGAAGGACTCACCCGCGCCGCCCTACGACGGCCGTCGCGCGCCGGTTCATCGCACCGCCGCGGTCTCGAACACCGGGGCGACCATGTCCATAATGGACTCGATGGCGCGCGCGTCGGTGCTTTCGTCGCCGGTCGCGGCGAACTCGGCCAGTTCGAGACCGAGGACGTCGGCGGCCGGAATCGCCTCCAGGATCTCGCGGATCGCACCCGGCGCCAGGCCGTCCGGCACGTGGTAATCGGCGGGCACCGTGCCCGGTTCGAGCACGTCCCAGTCGATGTGCACCCACACCCGCGCGCCGCCGACGGCCGCCGCGACCCGCTGCCCGGTGACGTCCGCCGGGGCGAGGATCCGGACGCCCGCCTTGTCCAGCAATTCGCGTTCGGACGGATCGATGTCGCGCGCGCCGACGAGGACGACCCGGCTGGGGTCCACGCCCGCGCCGTGCCCGCTTTCCCACAGGCCGCACGCGCCCGACAGCGCCATTCCGCCGAGGTAGCCCGATTCCGTGGTGTCCGGGGTGTTGAAGTCGCCGTGCGCGTCGATCCACAGCACCGCGCAGTCCGGGTGCGCCCGGATCGCGGCCGGCAGCGTCGCCAGGCTGGCCGAGCAGGTGTTGGCCGCGAGCACCGTGCGCCGTCCGGCCGCGACACTCGCCGAAACCGCTTGCGCCAGAACGGAAAGCGTCTCTTCCGCAGCCAGGAGGCTGACCGTCCAGTCGTCGTCCTCCGGGCCGGCGGGCGTGCCGACGAAACGGGCCTCGACGCCGTACCGCTGTTGGAGTGCCCGCGCCGTGCGCGCCGCGCCTTCGATCATTCCTGAGCCGCGATCGCCGATGCGGCCTTGGGAAACGATCACTTCCATCATCGCCTGTCTCCGATCAGGTAGGGGCCGCGGCCCCGTCCGGCTGCGCGGTTTCGTTCGCCCGGAAGGAAAACGGGCACGTATCGGTCCGGTCGACGTCGTCCTCGGGCAGGCCGTACTGCCACCATTCGAGCCCGGCGACGCCGTAGGAGCCGAGCTGGCGGGCGCGCGGGGCGCCGTCGTAGCGGTCGATCCTCGCCCGGATGTTGCTGCGGACCTTGCGGCCGCTCGGGGTGTCGCCCGCGACCACGTCGAACCGCTCGCGCGGGTTGACCACGAGCACGAAGTGCGCGCCAAGGTTGCGGCTGCGCCGGACTTCGTGCGCGGGATTGCTCATGTTGATGAAAAGCGGCATTCCGTTGAAACACATGGACCACGAGCTTTCGCCGGGGTCGGTGCCGACGTTTTCCGGCCACGGCGCCGGGTCGACGTGGTGCAGCTTCTGGATCACCTCCCAGCCGAACGCCTGGTACCCGGCAACGGACCGGGCGGAGACGGCCGAGGGCGAGAAAACGATCAGCAAGGGGTACGCGGTGTCGAGATGACCGTTCCAGTTGCGGGAAAGCTCGACGTAATCAGCGAGCGCGGCGCCGAGTCTCGCGATACCGTCCGGTCCGACGTCCTCGGCGAAGGCGAACAGGAGCAGCCTCTTCCGGAACGCGTTTCTCGAGAAGACACAAGGGAAACCGCGGTCGGTGAGCCTTGACTCGACGTCGCGGAACGCCGCGGCGCGCCAGTCGGTTCCGAATGTTTCGGCCTCCTGCTGGGTGATCAAGGTCGTGCTGCGGGATTCGAGCGATGCGTGCATTCCGGCCCTCCGGGAATGGTCTTCCTCGGGATGTGTGGTCCTCTCCGCCGTCCGGCCGGGCCTCAGTCGCGGGAGCCGGTCGTGCGGGATTTCCCCGGCGGACCCGCGGAACGGATTCCGGCTGGTCGACGGCCGCCCCGGTGCGGCGTCGATCGTCCGGGAACGCGAAGCGCCGCCGGTGCGGACGGTGGCGCGGGTGTGCTCGGCTGCGCGGTGCTCGGGAGTGCTGGGTGCGCAGCGTGCTGAGTGCCGTGCGAGTACAGGGTGTTCGCGCAGCCGACCGGTCCGGCGCCCGCGGCGCGTCCGGGGCTCACCCGCGCCCGTCCGCACCCGGCACGGCCGTGTGCGAGCCGCGATTCGGAGCCGCTGGCGGTTATTCCCCCACTGGACCAGCGCTGCCCCTCAGACTCTATGGACCCGGGCAAACCGGCGCAGCGACCATCCGGGTGAACAACATTCTACGCGAAAAAAAGGAATATCGGAGAATCTGTCGACGCAATGCCCGGAACCGAGCAATTCGCTTCCGGCATCCGGCGCAATCCCGGGACGGGAGGGTGCGGGATCGACAGCGATAACCGGTACGGACCACTGAAACCGCCTGGCAGCAGGGACAAAACGTGTCCGTCCACAGTAGACTTTTGGTACTCGCGCGTTCCGCGTTCCACCGGAGGATTGCCTGGTCCGGTTCCGCTGGTCAGCCGTCGATCCCGCCTTCGCCGTAGCCTGATCGGCCGCCGCGGAATCCGCCATCCCGCCCACCAAGCGGCGAAACTTCGCATATTCCGGACGAAGCGAATTTCGTCGACATCCGCTGCGCGTGACAGCGGCCCGCGGAAGGTGTTCGGCATTTCTTGGCAAACTGCTCATCGGTGCTTCACACAGCGCTCCCGTCGACAGCCTCCGCTCCCGGAGTGTCTCCGGGATATCATCGCGGCAGAGGATCGAGCATGGGGGCAAAGATCGACGACATGGACTGGGCCGCGCTCACGCGAATGCCCGCGAAGCGCACCGCTTACCGCCGCGAAACCTACTTCCGGGAAGGCGCCCGCGACGTCGCCCGGTTCCTCGGCGACCAGGCCCCAGAGGCTCTGCGCCGGCACGCGCTGCTGATGGTCAAACCGGACGGCATCGCCGCGGGCAAGGTGCGCCCGGTGCTCGACTGGCTGAGCGAGCAGGGCTTCGCCGTCCAAGCCGTGCAGCGCCCGGCGTTCACCGGCCTGCTGTGGCGGGAAATGTGGCGGTACCAGCTGACGTCGGCCACGGTGGACCGGCTCGCGCTGAACGACCTCGTCTATGTCGGCTTCGGGCTGCTGCTGCTCGTGCGGGACGAGCGGCCAGGGCCGATGCCCGCGACGGCGCGGCTGGCCTCGCTGAAAGGCTCAGCAGACCTGGCACAGCAGAAGCCCGGCACGCTGCGCGCCCTGCTGCGCCAGCACAACCGCAACTTCAGTTACGTCCATGTCGCCGACGAGCCCGCCGACCTGGTCCGGGAACTCGGCCTGCTGCTCGGCCCGGCGCAACGGCGGGAGGCACTGACCGGACTGGCCTCCGACGCGCCGACCGGTCTCCCGTTGCTCGAAGAAGCACTCGCCGTCGAAGCCACCGCCGTCCCGCGGACCTTCGACGCCGACGCGGCCGCCGATGCCGTGGTGGACGCGCTCAAGCGGTCCGAGCGCGGCGGCCAGGCGCTCCAGCTGCTGGAACGCCTGCGGTTCGGGGAATCCGTGCCCTGGGTCGAGGTCGCCGAGGCCGTCGCCGCGAGCGGAGCCGAGGTCGATCGCTGGGACCTCGCCGCGGTCGGGGCGAGCCTGATCGAATGCGACGAGCCCGGCGAGACGAAGCTGATCGCCAACCCGCCTCCCGTGCTCTGGGACAAGCCCCGGGTGCGGCGTCCTTTGTAGACGAACTGGTCAGCTAACCGGAGGCCGCCCCGCTTGTGCCGTCCACGCTTCCGCCGAAACCGGCGGCAGCAGCGCATGCGGTACCGGGCGCTCGTTGTGCACCACGAACGACGCCGTCACGATCACGTCCCAGCGGTCGGCCTTCTCGAAGGGCACCAGCTCGGCCAGCTCGTCCCAGGTGATCCGCTCCCCGCCCGCCGCGATTTCCCGCAACCGGGCGACCGCGGACTCGCCCGTCACCGGGGCCAGCCGGTCCAGCGTCGCGTCGATATCCAGGTCGTGCGCCGGGCAATCCGCTTCGATGGCAGCGATCTCGGCGCGCGCCCGCGCCGTGCGATCCTCGGCGAGATGCGCCCGCAGCTCCGCGAGAAACCGGAGCCGCTCCGGGCGGTCGAGGAAAATCGCCAGCTCGCGCACGATGTCCGCCGGTTCGTCGCCGACGTGCACGAAGTTCAGGATCCGGTTGGGCGGGTTCAGCTTCGTGCGCAGATGATGCGGCTTGCGCTGGGCCGGATCGCCGACGCCCTTCAGCTCGCAGAGCCGGACCGTCGCGGGCAATCCGGCGACCGGGCGGACATCGCGCGCCAGGAACAGCAGCACATCATTGGCGAGATAGTAGAAAGTGCATAACTGCAGCCGGTCCACGGTGTAGATGTGCCAGTCGTAGCGCCACACCTCGCGCATCGAATGCCGGGTGTAGCCGAAGCGCGTGGTGGCGACCGGCACGAAACCGTTGTCCGCCAGGTACTCCATGATGATGCCGAGCCTGCGGCCGACCACCGCGTCCGGTTTGACCACGAGCATCGCCAGCCCGCCGAGCACGTCGGTCGCGTCGCCGCCGAAGACCGAGAGCACGTCCGCCCAGCACTCGCGGAAGTACAGGTCGCAGCCGTAGACCTCCCGTTTCTCCGGCACGACCGACAACTGCCGCCACTGCCCGGCCGTCGGCATGCCGTCGACCCGGTCCTGCTTGCCTGGCGTCCAGATCATCCGGTCATCGTGCCAGGTATCGTCGACGGCCCGGACGACAGAAGGGGTTGAAGCGTGGCCAGGCAGCGGGTTCCGGTAGTTCTCGTCGCGGGTTTTCTCGGCGCGGGAAAGACCACGATGCTCAATCACCTGCTCGCCAATCGCCAGGGCGCCAGGGTCGGCGTGGTGGTCAACGACTTCGGCCAGGTGAACATCGACGCGCTCGCGGTCGCCGGGCAGGTCGACACCATGGTGTCGCTCGGCAATGGCTGCTTGTGCTGCGCGGTGGACGCCAGCGGGCTCGACGCCATGCTCGGCAAGCTGTCGCGGCCTGAGGCGGGTATCGACGTGATCGTCGTGGAGGCCAGCGGGATCGCGGAGCCGCGCGACCTGCTGCGGTTGATGATCGCCAGCGAGAACCCGGACATTCGGTACGGCGGGCTGGTCGAGGTTGTCGACGCGGTGGAGTTCGAGGCCACGCGGGAGCGGCATCCCGAGCTTGCCGAACATCTGCGGGTTGCTGACCTGGTGGTTCTCAACAAGGTCGATCGGGCTGACGCGGACGCGGTGGCCAAGGTGCGGGGCGTGGTCGAGGAATACGCGCCTGGGGTGCCGGTGGTGCTGACCGAGCGCGGGAGGATTGATCCGGCGTTGTTTTTCGACCCGCGGCCTCGGGAAAGTTACGGACAGTTGTCGTTTGACGATCTTCGTGAGCATGATCATTCCGAGCATTTGCACGCGCGTTATGAGAGTGTCGCGTTCACGTCGGACCGGCCGCTTTCGCCTCGGCGGTTTATGGCCTTTTTGGAGAGCCGGCCTGCTGGGTTGTATCGGGTCAAGGGGCAGGTTGACCTTGGGGTCGAGGGGGCTCGGTCTCGGTTCGGCTTGCATACAGTGGGGGCGTTTGTGCAGGTCGAACGGTCGACTTGGCCTGCCGGCGGACGTCGGACCGAGTTGGTGTTGATCGGGGCCGGGATTGATGCGGCTCGGGTTGAGCGGGAGCTTCGGGCTTGCGTGGACGAGGACGCGGGCGCTGACGAGCGGGGACTTTTGCGCTTTCTCCGGTATTTGGACGAGCCCGACGAGGAGTCGCCGCGCCACGCCGAAGATGGCTAAACGCGCCGGTTGCGGCGGTGGGGGTCGCAGTATGGCCGGGTAGCTCGAAACAGCCTCTTTGGAGGACGAGTTCCCATGGCGAAGACGATCGCGGCCCGGTGGTATTTGGTCGGCGCGTTGCCGGAGGAGGATCCGGTCGCGCATCTGATGACTCGCGCGGACGATCTGCGGTATCGGCGGTCTGCCTGCGGGGAGCGGGATTCCCGGACGTGGACGCCGGTGGATTTGACCGAGCCCGGGACTGGGCACGTCACCCCTTGTCCCGGGTGCGTGGCCAGCTTGTCCGGCGCTCCTGCGGGGTCTGGATCCGAGGAGCAGTTGGCGTTTGATCTTTCGCTGGGGTGAGTTCGGCTCGTCGCCCGGCGGCGACATTGCCGTCCTTGGTTGCGTGGGGCACCCCGAAGCTTGATTGTGATGACGGTCTGAGGGTGCTTGTCAAGGCTGGAAAGATGCCTTGACAACCACCCTCAGACCGCATTTTGGCTTCGTATCGGGGTGCGGGGGTGGTGTGAGTGCCTCGATGGTTGGGCGCATCGGCTGCGGGTTCGCGGGTGGGGCTAGCGCCGGCAGGGCAGGGCGGTCCGTGAAGGAGCCCATTCCAGCCCGCCGAAGGTCGTGAGGGTGGCCCTCACGGACAGTGCGCTGGCCGCAACTGCGTCAGTCTTCGGCAGCCACCTTCTTGGCCCGGCTGGGTGCGACCCGAGGCGGCTCGTTCGGCATCTTCGGGTAGACGGGCGGCCAGGGGGCGTCCATCAGGCCGCTGGCCAGGTCCTCCTTCGACAGCTCCAGCAACGCCTCGATCGATTGCGGCCGATCGTTCGCGCCTGCCCACGGGTCGCCACGCTCCGCGACCAGTGCCGGGACGGTCGAGAGCGTCAGAGTGTCCGGCTCCACCGTTGCCAGTTCGTCCCAGGTGATCGGCGTCGACACCTGTCCGCCCAGCCTCGGCCGCACGCACCAAGCGCCGAAGACCGTTTTGTGCGGCGCGTTTTGGTTGAAGTCCACGAATACCCGTGAGCCGCGTTCTTCTTTCCACCATTGTGCGGTGATGAGATCTGGGTGGCGGCGTTCCAAGGCTCGCGCCAAAGCTACTGCGGCTGCTCGTACTTCGTAGCCGTCCCATCGTGGTTCCAGGATGGAATACAGGTGCAGGCCTCGCGAGCCCGAGGTCTTTACGTAGACTTCGATCCCCAGTTCAGCCAGGAATTCGCGCACCAGCACCGCTGCCTCGCGCAACTGCGGGAAGCCGATCCCGGGTGACGGGTCCAGGTCGATGCGCAGTTCGTCCGCGATATCCAACGCCTCCGCGCGGTTCGGCCACACGTGGAAGCCCAAGCAGCCTTGGTTTACCGCCCACAGGACGTGTGCCAGGTTCGCGGCTACCAAGGCATCGCTGGTGGTTCCGTTCGGGGTGGAAACGACGGCTGTGGTCAGCCAGGAAGGGGCGTTTTTGGGCGTGCGTTTCTGGAACCAGGATTTTCCGCCCGCACCGTCTGGATAGCGTTCCAAAAGGAGCGGCCGCCCGCCTAGCCGGTCCAGCAAGGGGCCTGCGACGGCTTGGTAATAGCGCACGAGATCGAGTTTTGTCTCGCCTCGTTCCGGAAAGTAGACCTTGTCCGGGCTGGAAATCGTCAGTTCGACGCCGTCTACTTCCAGCGGTACCCCGCTCATCGGGCCTCCCCGAACAGGTCCGCCAGTTCGGCTGGCGGGGCTTCCTCAAGTTGTGCATAGGTGCACGAATCCGGAGTTCGGTCGGGACGGAAGCGGACCAGCCGTCCGCCGTGGCGGAAGCGGCCGCCTTGCAGGTGTTCGTAGCGGACTTCGGCGACTTGTTCCGGGCGCAGCGGTTCCCAGGACAGGTCTTTGTCGGGGGCCCACCGGCTGTTCGCGCCCGGGCGGCGGACCTCGTCGGCTTGCCATTCCGCCCAGCTGCGCCACGGGTGTCCCTCGAGCGCGTTCTCGCGCCACGGGGCCAGCTCCTCGACCAGCTCCCGGCGCCGCGCCGCGGTGAAGCTGCTCGCGACGCCCACGTGGTGCAGCGAACCCTCGTCGTCGTACAGGCCGAGCAGCAGCGAGCCGACGCCCTTGCCGTCCTTGTGCCAGCGGAAACCGGCGACGACGCAGTCCGCGGTGCGCTCGTGCTTCACCTTCAGCATCACGCGTTTGTCCTGCTCGTACGGCAGATCGGCGGGTTTCGCCATGACTCCGTCGAAGCCTGCGCCCTCGAACCGGGTGAACCAGTCCTGGGCGATGTCCGGGTCCGTGGTGAGTGGTGTGAGGTGTACTCGCTGCAAGCCGCTCGAGGGGGCGAAAATCCCCTCAAGCTCGCGACGCCGATCGGCGAACGGCTTCTCAGTCAGGTCCTGCTCCCCCAGCGCGAGCAGGTCGAACGCGACGAAGCTGGCGGGCGTCTCCGCAGCGAGCTTCCGGACGCGGCTGGCCGCCGGATGCAGCCGCAGCTGCAACGCGCCGAAGTCCAGGCCGCGGGGCGTGACCAGCACGATCTCGCCGTCGACGACGCATTTGTCCGGCAGTGCGTCCCGCAGCAGGTCGACCAGCTCCGGGAAGTACCGGGTGAGGGGGCGGTCGTTGCGCGAGCCGAGTTCGACCTCGTCGCCGTCGCGGAACACCACGCAGCGGAAGCCGTCCCACTTCGGCTCATACCAGAACCCGCCGCCGCGCGGCACCTCGTGCACGGCTTTGGCGAGCATCGGCCGCACCGGCGGCATCAGGGGTAGCTCCACCTGCGCGATCCTAAGCGGAACAGACGCTGACCTGCACCTTTTTACCAGCGCGCCAGCACCAATCCGCCCCGCGGCTTGGGCGTGAAGTACGTAGCCTTCCGCGGCATCCGACGCCCCGCCGCGTGCACTGCCTGCACCGTCTCGAACGGCACCGGGGCCAGTTGCACCACGGCGTCCGCGTCCGGCGGGACCGGGCTGCCCGGCAGCAGCGGGCGGACGTGCGGGCCGTCCGGGTCGAGGCCGAGCGCCGAGCCGAGCAGCAGCTGTTCCACCACCTCGTGGTCGATCACCAGCGGATCTGACCCGGGCAGCCGCACCCGCAGCACGCGCGAGCCGGCCAGCACGACCGCGGTACCGGGGCAGGAAGGCGGGGTCGTGTCGTCCGACCAGGTCACGTCCAGCCCAGCCGCCTGCCAAGCCGCGACCAGGGTCTCGGCGGTGTGCCCAGTCCCGAGGAGCACCCGGTTGATCGCCCGGATCTCCAGCTGCGAGCCCGCCGTGATCAGCGCCAGCAGCTGACCGCTCCCTGCCGCGGCCGCGACCCGGTGATTTCCGTCCGCCACCAGCAGATCGCTCGCCGACGCGGCCTCCAGCAGCCGTTCCTGCGTCTCGCCGGGGCCCACCACCCACAGCTCGTGCGACAGTCCTGCCCGGTCCACAGTGGACACATCAGGATCCGCTGAGCTCGACGCTTCCTTGACCGCCGCGGTGAGATCCGCGCCGTCGCCGACCGGCACGAGGAGGGCGGCGCTCGTCGCGCAGCCGAGACCGTCCAGGACTGCCGCGCGCTCGGCGACCACCTCCGGATAGACCTCTTCGGTGTGCTTCACGTGCGCCCCGCCCGCGGTCAGCTCCCGGACGTCGACCACGCACAGCACTCCCGCGATGGTTTCGCCGATCCGGTAGGCCGCGACGAACCCGGTTTCCGGCCGGTAATGCCCGGTCAGCAGCCGTTCGAGCGTCGCCCGCGCCTCCGGCAGCGCGGCCTCGACGTCCAGCCCGGCCGCCAGTGCCGCGGGAGTCCGCGCCGGATGCTGCGCGGCCAGCAGCGTGTCCCCGCGAGCAGCCGCGAGCGCCCTGGTCACTGCCTCGGGTTCAGCGAACTCGTCGACATCCGGTCCCGGCACCGTGCCCTCGACGACCCAGCCCCGGCCGATCGGCCGCACCCACCTGTCCATCCCTCCATGATGACGGTCAGGCGAACACCCGTGCACCGATCGATCGGCTGGGGAATGCTTGCCGGTGCGAAGGAGTTTATTCCCGGCATGGGAACCACGAGCAGTCCGCCCGCGGCGAAACGCGCCGCCGTAGGCCTTCGTTCCGAGCGCGGACCCGTCCTCGCCGCCGTCATGCTGAGCACCGGCCTCGTGGCCCTCGACAGCACCATCATCGCCACCGCGGTCCCCTCGGTGGTCCGCGACCTCGGCGGGTTTTCCCAGTTCCCGTGGCTGTTCTCGATCTACCTGCTCACCCAGGCGGTCACCGTGCCGCTGTACGGCAAGTTCGCCGACGTCCTCGGCCGCCGCCCGGTGATGTTCTTCGGCATCGCCGCGTTCCTGCTCGGCTCGGTGCTGTGCGGGGTCGCGTGGAGCATGCCGGTGCTCATCGCGGCGCGCGCGGTGCAGGGCATCGGCGCGGGCGCGGTCCAGCCGATCAGCATGACGATGGTCGGCGACCTGTACACGGTCGAGGAACGCGCCCGGGTGCAGGGTTACCTCGCCGGCGTGTGGGCGGTCGCCTCGGTGATCGGGCCGACGCTCGGCGGCGTGTTCGCGGAATACCTCAGCTGGCGGTGGATCTTCTTCGTCAACCTGCCGCTCGGCGCGCTCGCCGCGTGGATGCTCTACCGCAAGTTCACCGAGCAGGTGAAACGCACGCGGCACAAGGTCGACTACGCCGGCGCGACCCTGCTGACGCTCGGCTGCGCGCTGCTGATCCTGGCCCTGCTGGAAGGCGGGGTCGCGTGGAGCTGGACGTCCGCGCCGAGCCTGGCGATCTTCGCCGTCGCCGGCCTGATGCTGGTCACGTTCGTGCTGGTCGAACGGCGTGCGGAGGAACCCGTGCTGCCGCTGTGGGTGTTCACCCGGCGCACGCTGATCGGCGGAAACCTCGTCGCGCTCGTGACCGGTGCGGTGCTGCTGGGCTTCAGCTCGTTCCTGCCGACGTATTCCGAAGGCGTGCTCGGCACGGACGCGCTCACCGCGGGCTTCGCGCTGGCCGCGCTCACGATCGGCTGGCCCATTGCGGCGTCGCTGTCCGGGAAGGTCTACCTGCGGATCGGATTCCGCGACACCGCGCTGATCGGCAGCGGATTCCTGCTCGTCGGGGCAGTCATGGCGACGTTCCTCGGCCTGGAATCGGTGGTCTGGATGGCCGCGGCGGCCGTGTTCGTGGTCGGGATCGGGCTCGGGCTTTCGTCGAGCCCGACCGTGGTGGCCGTGCAATCGACCGTCGGCTGGGAACGCCGCGGCGTAGTGACCGCGACCAACATGTTCAGCCGTTCGCTGGGCAGCGCGGTCGGCACGGCGATCTTCGGCGCGATCGCCAACGCCACGCTCGCCGGCCGGTTCGCGAATCCGCCCGCGGAAGTCGCCGGGCACCTTCCGGCAAGCGTCGACGCCACCAGCCGCATCCTCAGCGGCGCGCACGACAACTCGCCGGCCACGGCGTACGTCCGCGAATCGCTCGCCGGGGCCACGCACAACGTGTTCCTCGCGATCGTCGCCGTGTCGGTGCTCAGTGTCGTCGCGCTGCTGCTCATGCCCCGCAAGACCGAACAGCTGACGTTCTAGTTCTGCAACGGCACGAGTTCGCGCACGAAATCGTCGAGGAACTGCCGGTAATCGCCGGAGTATCCGGGCCGGACCACGAATTTCGTGAGTCCGGCCTCGACGTGCTGCTCGATCATCCGGCGCGCCTCGGCCCAGCTGGTGGGCACGAGTTCGGTGGCTGGACGGCCTGGGTTTCGCCGTTCGGCCACCTTCCGCAGCCCCTCCGGAATTCCGTGCAGCGCCAGGACCATGCTCAAGCCGAAGTGGTCCGATTCGACCTCTCTGTCGGCTTCGGCCGCGGCTTCCTGAATCGCCAGCCTTGCCGCCCGAGACTGGTCCGGCGTGTGGAAACTGCCGAGCCATCCGTCGGACAACCGGCCCGCGCGCCGCAAGGCCGCCGGAGCTGCCCCGCCGACCCAGACGTCGAGCCGCTTCGCCGGACGCGGTCCGATCGTCACGCCGTCGACCTGGAAAAACTCGCCGTCGAAGGACACGTTGTCCTGTTCCAGCAACAGGCGCAGCAACGCGAGCGACTCGTCGAACACCGCCGCGCGCCGCCCCTCCGGCACCGGGAACAGCGCGCGTTCTCCTGGCTGCGCGGGCATCAGCCCGAACACCGGAAGCACGCGTTTCGGGGCCAGCCCGGCGAGCGTGACCAGCTGTTTCGCGACCAGCACCGGGTTCCGTCCAGGCAGAATCGCGACGCCGGTGCCCAGCTTGAGCCGCTCGGTGCGGGCCAGCGCGTGCGTCATGCCGATCAACGGGTCGACGTCCGGCGAATAGATCACTTCCGACAGCCACAGCGAGTCGACGCCGGCCGCCTCCGTCAGCTCCGCCAAACCGGAGAATTCCGCGGGCCCGGTCCCGATTCCCGGAGCCACCCCCACCCGGATCTTGTCCACGCTCGCTCCGCTCAGTCGGCACGTTCCCTTGAGCAGAACCGGATCCGGGCGCAAGTTCTTCCCGCTAGGCGGTCGCTTCGATCACCCGGCCCAGCGCGGCGTGCAGCGCTTCCAGCTCGGAAACCTCCATGCCGAGCCGCTCCACGACGCGATACGGGATTTTCTCCGCCTCGGCGCGCAGATTCCGGCCCTTCTCGGTGAGCTCGACGGTCAACTGGCGCTCGTCGGCCCGGCTGCGGCCGCGCGTCACGTACCCGACCGCCTCCAGCCGTTTGAGCAGCGGCGACAGCGTCGCGGGCTCGTGCCGCAACGCCGTGCTGAGGTCCTTGACCGAGCGCGGCGACTGCTCCCACAGCGCCAGCATCACCAGGTACTGCGGATGGGTCAGCCCGTGCGGCTCCAGCAGCGGCCGGTAAATCGCGATCACGCTGCGCGAGGCGACCGACAGCGCGAAACACACCTGCCGGTCGAGCTTCAGCGGGTCCTCGCCAAGGTCGATCTCGGCCACTCGTCCTCCTCGTGCTCGAGCCCACCCTAGCGCGGGCTGCACCACACTAATAGTTAGTGCACTAATCGTTAGTGTACTATGGCGCCAGACCCCGAGGAGGCACGATGACCGAACGGCCCGGCGTTCTCCGCTGGTTCTGGTACGCCGTCAGCGGACGACTGCCCGAGCGCTACCAGGACTGGCTGCTGCACGACGCCACGTCCAAGCACTGGAAGGCGCGGCACGTCCTGCGCGCGTCGGTGGGCATCGCGCCGCTGTGCCTGGTCTGGCTGCTGCTGCCGGCCCCGCTCGGACTGCGGCTGGCGATCGTGCTGATGGCCGCGCTGGTGTCGTACTTCTACTCGTGCGCCTACATGGAGGAAAGCATCGACCACCGGTTGGCCCGCAACGGTTTCCCGCCCGGGACCGGCAAGCGGATCCGGCGCGAGAAGGCCGCCGAGGCCAACGCCGCGGCGACCGCCCGCTACATCGCGGCCTACCGGCAGAACCCCGCCGACTAGACTCGGGAGCCGATGAGACGCAAGCGCCCGGCCCCGATCCCGCCCCGGCACGGCCTAGACCCGGCCCGGCTGCGACTGCCCGACGAGGGCCCGTGGACGACGCTGCTGGAGCACCTGGTCGAACGCCTCCCCCGGGTCGCTCCCGCGCGGATCGAGGAAATGCTGCACGAGCAGCGAATCCACGGCGAGGACGGTCCACTGGGGATCGACGCGGCGTACGTCCCCGGTTCGTTCATCTGGTTCCACCGCGACCTGCCGGACGAGGTCCCGGTGCCGTTCGGCGTCACCGTCCTGCACCGCGACGAGCACCTGCTCGTGGTCGACAAGCCGCACTTCCTGGCGACGATCCCGCGTGGACGGCACGTGCTGGAAACCGCTTTGGTGCGGTTGCGCCGGTCGCTGGATCTGCCCGCGCTGTCCCCCGCGCACCGGCTCGATCGCGTGACGGCCGGGTTGGTGATGTTCGTGATCACGCCGTCCGCGCGGGGCGCGTACCAGACCATGTTCCGCGATCGGTTGGTGCACAAGGAATACGAGGCGATCGCGCCGTACGATCCTTCCTTGGAGCTGCCCCGGACTGTGCGCAGCAGGATTATCAAGGAGCGCGGCGTGCTGGCCGCGCAGGAGGTTCCCGGGCCGCCGAATGCGGAGTCCACTGTGGAGCTTCTGGAGCATCGGGACGGGTTGGGTCGTTATCGCCTCACCCCTGCGACTGGACGTACGCATCAGTTGCGGGTTCACATGTGTTCTTTAGGGACTCCCATTCTTGGCGATGACTTTTATCCGGAGCTGCACGAGAAGCCGTTGGACGACTTCACGAAACCGTTGCAGTTGCTGGCTAAAGTGCTGGAGTTCGACGATCCGCTGAGCGGCGAGCACCGCCGGTTCACCAGCCGCCGGACGCTCACGGCTTGGGATTCGCTGGACGAATGGGCTAGTTGACAGCTACCGCCAGGAAATGCGCGCTGGCGTTGATCAGGAGCGGATCTTGCTCGACCAGACGGGCGCATCGAAGGGCCGCGTCCACGCGTGCGTCGAACTCGTCGATACCGGCCACGTCCAGCGCTGGCCAGGCCGGGCCTTCCACGCCGTACACCGAAATCTCCGACAGGCCAGCGGTTTCCAGCTCGTTGCTCAGCTCCTCCGCAGTGTGGAAGTGCGCGGGGACGAAACCGACGTGGCCGTCGTAGCGTCCGGTGTCGAGAACAGCTTCCACCGACGGTGTTAGCTGCTCGGCGAGCTGGCCGTTTGTCCCGGTTTCCATGACCGAGAGGTAACGGCTGATCGCGGCGGCGAATAGCAATCCGCCAGGCCGAAGCACGCGCCGAGCTTCCGCAATTGCCTGCGCACGGTCATCGAATTCGGTCAGATGATAGAGCGGGCCCATTAACAGCACGACATCCGCGCTGTTGTCGGGCCAAGTCAAAGCTCGCGCATCGCCGACTTCCGCTGTAACGCCTTCGATGCGCGCCGCCTCCGCGACATGACCGGCCACCGGATCGACTACGTGGGCCGAATGTCCGTCCGCGGCAAGCCATCGGGCGTGCGCCCCGGTCGCCCCGCCGACGTCGAGCACTCTCTTGCCAGGCCCCGATATCGCTCTGCGCACTAGTTCCTGCGTGCGCCGGAACTCGAGCCTGCCGTGCGGCGATCGGAAAAGACGGGTGTTCTCAGCAGTTTCAGTGTCGTAATGCTCAACCAGAGTCATGACCGCCACAGTGGCCGACTTCCTCTGGCGCGGCAACGGAAATTCGATGATGGTCGCCCGCCGGACGGATGCCAGGCGGGGAGAAGGCACCCGTCCGGCGAGCAAGCGAATCACCTGGTCCAGAACTTGATTCCGCTCCACTGCACGGTGATCGGCCCGGCGCCGCTGGCCGTCCGGTACGACCCGAACTTGTCGTAATAACTACCCGATGGGCTGTCGTCCGTCTGCTTCAGCGAGCCGTTGATGTATACCTTGTGGGAGCTGCCGACCTCGTTGATCGTGTTGACTCGCACCGAAGTCCCGACAGTCGCGCCGGTCGCCACCGTCTGTCCGTTCTCCACGGTGTAGAGCCTTCCGCCCTTCTCCACCGCCAGCAGGAAATACGGCCCGGCGTTGGAACCGTCGCGGAACGTCTGTTTCAGGCTGATCCGCGAACCGCCCATGCTGGTGATCTTGAAGGAGCCCTCGAACTGGTGCGTGCCGCCGGTGTAGGTGTCGTAGCGGCGCTCGGCCCGCTGCTCGCCGCTGCCGTCGGAGCAGGTCAGCTTGAAGGTGAGCCCGCTGACCTGGCCGCAGCCCTTCTGCTGCTCCTTGTACCCCGGCGACCAGGGTTTCCAGGTGCCGCCGCCGACCTGGGCGTCCGCGACCGGGGCCAGAATCGCCATCCCGCACACCGCCGCCGCCAGTGCTCCGCCGATCCGGGTTCTCGTGCGCACGTGCCAACCTCCGTCGAACTCAGGGCGGCGGTAGCGGTACAGGTCCAGACCACTGGGGGATCACTGTAGGTCTCCGGCCGGTCGCGGACAAGAGCGTTTCCCTTGACGACTTTGTTTGTCACTGCTTGGCTCAGGGGATGCAGGACGTCGAAGTGATCGAGGACCCCGCCGTCGCGGCGGCCGCGCTGGACCCGGTGCGCGCCCGCTTGCTGGCCGCGCTGACCGAACCGGCGTCCGCCGCGGCGCTGGCCGCCAAAGTGGGCCTGACCAGGCAAAAGGTCAATTACCACCTGCGCGCGCTCGCATCGCACGGCCTCGTCGAACCCGCCGGAACCCGGCAGTGGGGCGGCCTCACCGAACGGCTTTTCGCCGCCACCGCCAGCGCCTACCTGGTCTCCCCCGCCGCACTCGGCGCGGCCGGTTCCGCCAGCGTGAAACCAGACCGCCTGTCGGTGAGCTACCTGCTGGCCGTCGCTGGCCGCACCCTGCGCGAGGTCGCCGGTCTGGCCCGGCGCGCGACCCGGGCAGGCAAACCGCTCTCGACGCTGACCCTGGACACGGAAATCGCGTTCGCCTCCGCCCGCGACCGTTCGGCGTTCACCGACGAACTGACCACCCTCGTGACCGACCTCGTGTCCCGCTACCACAACGAATCCGCCCCCGACGCGCGCCTGCACCGGCTCGTCGTCACCGCGCATCCCAAGCCCGCCGAGTAGTTCATCCGAACAGGTGTTCGATCGTCGTGTAGCTTGGAGGCATGAGTCAGGCATTTCAGGGCTCGCTGTTCGGTGCGAGCGGGCCGGCCACGCTGGGCCCGTTGTCCGGCGTGCAGCGCACCGAACTCGGGCAAGGCGCGTGGATCGACGTGCTGCCGGGATGGCTCGACGGCTCGGACGAGCTGTACGAGCATCTCGCGGCCGAGGTCCCGTGGTACGCGGAGCGTCGGCAGATGTACGACCGGGTCGTCGCCGTCCCGCGGCTGCTGTGCTTTTACCGGGAGCACGCGCCGCTGCCGCATCCGGTCCTGACCGAGGCGCGGGAGGCACTGTCCGCGCATTACGCGGCTGAACTGGGCGAACCGTTCCGCACGGCCGGGCTCTGCTACTACCGGGACGGCCAGGACAGCGTCGCCTGGCACGGCGACGACCTCGGCCGCGGCCGGACCGAGGACACCATGGTGGCGATCCTGTCCGTGGGCGCGGCCCGGCACCTGGCGCTGCGCCCGAGAGGCGGCGGGGACTCGGTGCGGTACCCGCTGGGACACGGAGATTTGATCGTGATGGGCGGGTCCTGCCAGCGGACGTGGGAACACGCGATCCCGAAGACGGCCCGGGCAGTGGGGCCGCGGATCAGCGTGCAGTTCCGGCCGAGAGGGGTGCGATGAGGTGAGAAGCCCGGCGAGGGCGGCGCCGTGACGGGTTCCGATCACCTGCGTGGACTCGGTTCGACCGCGCAACCTCGCACATCATGAGTGCGCTGTCGGTTCCGTTAGGCCGCCTCGGGAGTTCCCGAGCGCACTGCGGATTCCACCGCGCGACCGTGCACCACTCGCACGCCGCCGGTCCGACAAAGCCATTCCACGCGCCCGCCGAGGCGACCGTCCCGCGCACGCAACCGGTCCGACGAAACCACTCCACGCACCCGCCGACGCGACCATCCCGCACACGCCGCCGGTGCGGCCACCGCCGAAGCCATCCACCGGCCACATCCGCCGCATCCGACAGCAGCCGAGCACGGCGCCAACCCGGCCGCAGCCGTACGAGCCTCCGCGCACCGACCGACCACCGGCCCGCCCCGAGGCACCCGCCCAAGCCGCCCCGGCCGTCCAGCGACCTGAAGTCAGTCCACCAGCACCGGCAGCGAGTCGAGCCCGTACACGATCGACACCTTCCGGAACGCCAGCTCCTCCGGCTGCACCGCCAGCCGCAGGTTCGGGAACCGCCGGACCAGCGCCGGGTAGGCCGCGCGCAGCTCCATCCGGCCCAGTTCCGCGCCGATGCAGCGGTGGATCCCGTACCCGAACGCCAGGTGCGAGGACGGCTCGCGGGTCGGGTCGAAGCGGTCCATGTCGCCCTTGCCGAGCACCGGATCGCGGTCGGCGACCGACAGCGACACCAGCACGATGTCGCCCTCGCTGATGTGCACCCCAGCGACGTCCAGGTCCTGCTTCGCGAACCGCGGGAACGCCATCTGCACCACCGTCAGGTACCGCAGCAGCTCCTCGACGAACCGGTGCACCGAATCGTCGTCGCCGCGGACCGCGTCGAACGCGGCCGGGTCGCGCAGCACCACCAGCGCGCCCAGCGCCAGCATGCTCGCGGTGGTCTCGAGGCCGCCGGTGAGGATGCCGTCGGCGAGACCGGCGAGCTCGCGGTCGTCGATCTCGTCGCCGTGCTCCTTGATCAGCATGCCGAGCAGGCCGTCGCCGGGCTGTTCGCGCTGCTTGCGCACGATCTCGAGCAGGTACCCCAGCGATTCCGAGATCGCGCCCAGCGACGCGCCCGCGCCGCTGAACAGGTCGAACCGCGCGGTGCTCAGCCGCTGGAAGTCCGCCCGGTCCTCATAAGACACGCCGAGCAGTTCGCAGATCGTGAGCGACGGGATCGGCAGCGCGAACTGCTCCCACAGGTCCACCGGGCCGTCGGCGGCCGCCATCGCGTCCAACTGGCCCGCCACGATCTCGTCGATCCGCGGCGTGAGCCGGGACAGCCGGCGCATCGTGAACTCCGGCGTCAGCAGCTTCCGCAGCCGCGTGTGCACCGGCGGGTCGGCGAATCCGAGGCCGCCCGGGTTCTGGTCCTCGGTGACGCCCGCGTTGCCGACGAGGTTGGTGAAGTCGTTGCTGAACTCCGTGCCCTTCCCGAGGACGGCCTTGGCCTCCTCGTACCCGGTCACGAGCCAGGCGTTCATCCCGAACGGCAGGTCCAGCTTGCTGATCGGCGCCTCGCCGCGCAGCCTGCCGAGGTCCGGCACCGGGTCGAGGCCCTGGCGGCGCAACGGCTCCAGCGCCGAATCCGGCAGCAGCGCCATTTTCTCGAGGTCGAAACCGCGTTTCTGCTGGCGGGCGATGTACCGGCGGCCGGCCCAAGCGAGGACGCGCGAACGGAGACTCCCCATGCCGGCGACAGTACCGCAACCACCCCTCGCGCCGGTCCTCGGCGGAGACGCCCGTCACCCTGTGACCAGCGCCGGTCCACAGTGGACTCCCGTCACCCGGCCAGGTGACGGGGCTCCGGAAATTGTCAGACCCCCCGGACAGAATGGCCCGCATCGGCATCGACCGGCGTGACCGGCCGGTCGCAGCCGGTGAAAGCACGAGACGGCATCGCGAGTCCGTGAGAGGCTCGCCAGGAAAGGGAGGAACCGGACATGACTGCGGCGCTGATCGGGCGGGACCACCCCGCCTCGACACTGCGCGCGCAGCTCTCGCGCGCCACGGCCAGCCACGGCGGCCTGACCCTGGTCACCGGCGAGGCCGGAATCGGCAAGACCACGCTGGTCAGCGCACTGGCCGACGACGCGCGCGAGGCGGGCGCGCTCGTCCTCGGCGGCACCTGCTGGGAGTCCGGAGCCGCGCCGGGCTACTGGCCGTGGGTCCAGGTCATGCGCTCGCTGCGCCGGGAAGCCGCGGCGCACGAATGGGCCGTCGCCAGCTCGCCGATGCTGTCCGCGCTGCTCGGCGAAACCCCCGAACCGCCGGCTGACGACGGGTTCCAGCTGCCCGACGCCGTGACCCGGGCGCTGGTCACGGTGGCCCAGGAACGCCCGGTGGTCGTCGTGCTCGACGATCTGCACTGGGCCGATCCGGCGTCGCTGCGGCTGCTCGAGTTCGCCGCCCGGCACACGTGGTTCGAGCGGCTGCTGCTCATCGGCACATACCGCGATGTCGAGGTGGACACGCCCAGCCATCCCCTGCATCAGCTGATGCTGCCGCTGCTCGCGAAGGCAACCACGATCACGCTCACCGGCCTCGACGAAACCGGCGTCGCCAAGCTGATGAGCCGCACCGCGGGCGCTGATCCAGATGCCGAGCTGGCGGCCGACGTGCACCGGCGCACCGGCGGCAACCCATTCTTCGTGGAGCAGACCGCGCGGTTGTGGCGCAGCGGGAGCACAGTGTCCGCGGTCGCGCCCGGAGTGGCCGACGCACTGCAGCGACGGTTGTCGCTCCTCCCTCGTCCGGTTACCGACCTGCTCACCAATGCCGCGGTGCTTGGCCGAGAGTTCTCCCTCCAACTGCTCGCAGCCACTGCAGGCGCACCCGTCGCACAGGTCGACCACCTGCTCACCCGCGCCGTAGCCGCCCGGCTCGTTCTCGCACTCGGCGAAGGCCGTTTCGCCTTCGCGCACGACCTGGTGCGTGAATCGAGATACGCCGAACTGACCCCCGCCGAAGCACAACGCCAGCACGCAGCGGTCGTCCGCGCCGGCGAACACACCCCGGCCCTGACCGGAGTCGCCGAACGAGCGCGGCACGCCTACCTCGCCAACACTGACCTCGAACCACGACACGTCGTGCGCCTGCTGCTCGCCGCGGCCAAGGACGCCGGTGCGCGGATGGCGTTCGAGGAATCCATCGCACACCTGCGCCGAGCCCGCGAACGCGCCGCGGACGAACGCGGTCAAGCCGTCGTCGCGTTGGAACTAGGCACCGCGCTATGGCGCCTAGAGGAGAAAGACGAAGCCTGGCTCCTGTGCGAGGAAGCCACCGCGCTGGCCCGCCGACTGGACAACGCGAACCTGCTAGCCCGCGCCGCCCTCACCCTGTCGAAATTCAGCACCAGCGGCGCACGACGCGAGCTCACCGCCCAACTTCTCCGCGAAGCACACGAAAAACTGTGCGGCGGCAACGCGGCCGAACCCCTCTCGCTGGACCGAATCCGGCTGGAACTCACCGCCCGCGTCGTCGTCCTCGCCCGCGACGACGAGGACGACGACGCGCTGGCATTCACCTTGTGGGCACGACACGACGCGATCTGGGGCCTGGGCAGCGGCGCCGAACGCGAGCGGCTCACCGACGAGCTGACCGCCATCGCGAAACGCACCAACGACCGCGAGAACGAATTCTTCGCCGCCTCGCTCAAATGGGTCGCGATGCTGGAACAGGGAGATCCGCGCTACCTGGACCAGTTCCAGGTGTTCCAAGCGATCGCCGACGAAGGCGTGCCAGCCGCGAAGGTGGCGGAAGCGATCGACCGCAGCATCATCTGCACCTTCCGCGGTCGCTTCGCCGAAGCCGACGCAGCTCTCGCCGAAGCGCTGGCCGCCCCGGAAATGTTCGGCAGCAACGATTACGGCTACCTGCCCGACCAATTGCGCTGGAGCGCATTGCTGGTACAGGGTCGCTTCGCCGAAGCCGCCGAACTCCCCGCAAAAATGGCCGACGCCGGTCTCCCCCACCCCGCCCTGCTGCGGACCTTGACCGCCGCACTCGCAGGCGACGCCGCGACCACCCGGCACGAACTGTCCGAAGCAGCGGCCGACGGCCCGTACGCCCGCGCCTTCACCCCGTTGTGGCTGCGCTGCCAGGCCCAAGCCGCCGCAGTGCTGAAAGACCGCCCAGCAGCAGAACGGTTACTGCGGGAACTCTCCCCGCACTCCGGAGAATGGCTGGTCTCCCTATACGGCTGCGAACTGAGCGGCCCAGTAGACCTGTGGCTAGGCCTGCTGCACAAAACCCTCGGCGACGCCGAAACAGCCGCCGCCCGCTTCACTTCCGCGGCCCGCTCCGCAGACCGCCTGCGCGCCCGTCCGTGGGCTGTCGAAGCCCGCCACCGCCTCGCGAACACGTTGCTAGATCTAGGCGAAACCGACCGCGCAACCACCCTGGCCGATGCCGTCACCGCCGAAGCAGCTGAACTGGGCATGCAGCACCTCACCACCCGCCTTCGCCCAGCATCG
Source organism: Amycolatopsis sp. NPDC003676 (assembly GCF_053587275.1). Classification (NCBI taxonomy): domain Bacteria; kingdom Bacillati; phylum Actinomycetota; class Actinomycetes; order Pseudonocardiales; family Pseudonocardiaceae; genus Amycolatopsis; species Amycolatopsis sp. NPDC003676. Next base: position 45,922 of record NZ_JBSFNS010000039.1, on the reverse strand, counting down.
CCGGTTCCCGCCAACGAATTCCACCGAACCGACGCGGTGTGGACCCTGCGCTTCGCCGACCGGGAAGCACGCATGCCAGACGCGAAAGGCCTGCGAGACCTGAACTTCCTGCTGAGCAGACCAGGAACCGAAATCCCCGCCGCACAACTGCTCTCCCCCGACGGCGGCCCCGAATCGGAAGCCGCCAAAGCCTTCAGTGGCGACCCCGTCCTGGACGACACCGCGAAAGCCGCCTACCGCCGCCGCCTCGACCAGTTGGACGAGGCGATCGACACCGCCGCCCTCCGCGGCGACGACGCCAAAGCCGCCGCCTTGGACACCGAACGCGCCGCCCTCCTCGACGAACTCCGAACGTCCACCGGCCTGTCCGGCCGGACCCGCCGCCTGGGCGACGAAACAGAACGCGCACGCAAAGCCGTGACCGCCCGAATCCGCGACACCCTCCGCAAACTGGGCGACCTCCACCCAGAACTGGCCGCCCACCTCCGCGACACCATCACGACCGGCTCGTCCTGCAGCTACCAACCGGAGAAGCCCATGACCTGGCGCTTGTAACCACCGGCCCGGGCGACCCAGCCGACCGGGCAAACGAGCCCAGCGAGCGAAACCCGGCCACCAGCACGAACGAGTCGCGCCCGTTCAGCAAGGCTCGAAGCTGCCTGGCACGAGCTTCGGGCTGACGGGTACCGCTGCGCGTCCCGAAACCCCCGCTATCCGAGCGCCGAAGCCACAGTCTGGCTAGGCTGGCCGTCCGCGTCGACGTCGAGGTCGTGGAGGCCGCAGGCTGATATGTCAGGCATACCAGAAGGCAGCGATGTCCTCGATCTCGGCACGGTGGGCGAGACCTCGTGCTATCTACTGCGCACGCACCGTCCATGGGAGTCCGGAATCGACGCCATCGCGGTCTCCGTCGGCGGCATGCTCGGCAGCCTCGGTCGCGCCGTCCGCGAGCAGTTTCTGTACGAGGGCTGGGACTCGATCAACTACGACGCGATCGTCCCGGAACAGCCGTTCGTACTGGAAATCCGCGAAACCGGCCGGCACTCGCTGCGGTTCGCCGTGCTCATGACGCCCCATGAAGGCGGCGGTTCGGGCCCGCCGACCTTGTCTGCCATCGCCACGGCCACTGAGGCCGGCATACGCCTCGCGGCGAGCGCGAACTCGACCGCGTTCGGGTTGCCTCTGCTGGGAACCGGCGATCTCGGATTCGACGAGGACGAAGTAGCCGAGGTGACGATCCGGGCGGCGGTCAAGGCTCTCGGGGAAACCAGCGGGCTGCGCAGTCTTGCCTTCCTATGCAACTCCAACGACGCGGAAGACGCGATCCTCGAGGCATGGAAAATGGCGGCGGTCATGAGATTTTCCGCCGTCGAGCTGGCTGGCGGCATCTCGAACGATCTGGTCGACCCGACGCTCGGGATCCCGCTCGACCGCGATCGGCTCGGGGTCGCGCCCTACGTGTCCATGCTCGCGACGGTGATCGCCGACCGGAGCACCCTGCCGCCGTTGTCGGTCGGGGTGTTCGGTGAATGGGGGTCCGGCAAGAGCTACTTCATGGGGCTGATGCGGGACGAGGTGGATCGGCTCGCGGGCTCGGGCAATCCGGCTTACTGCGGCGAGATCGTCCAGATCGGGTTCAACGCCTGGCATTACGCGGACCGCAACTTGTGGGCCAGTCTCGGCGACGAGATCTTCCGGCAGCTCGCCGGTCCTGGTCCGAATGCGCAGCAGCGCCGCGAGCAACTGCGCGAGGAACTCGCCAAGCGGCTCGATCAGGTCACCGAACTCGAGGACGCGAAGCGCCAGGCGCAAGCGACCGCCGCGAAACTTCAGGCGGACGTCGACAAGGCCGCGCTGAGCCGGAAAGACATCGCGAAGGTGCTGATCCGGTCGTTGGCCGGCAGCCGGGAAGTGTGGCGCCGCCTCGGGATCCAGGACGAGGCCGAGCAGGGTGCGCTGTTGGTCGAGCAGTTGCGCGGCACATTGTCCGAAGCCGAGGCGTTGCGCAGATCGCCCAAGGGACGCTGGGGCAAGGCAGCGTTGACGGCGTCCGCGGTCATTCTGTTCATCGGTTTCCTCGTCGCCGCGGCCACTCCGGTCGCGAGGGAGTGGCTGGCGGGAGTCGGCGCCGGGTTCGCCGCGGTGGCGGGCACCGGGGTCGTGCTGCTGAGCCGGGCTCGGTCGGGGATCCGGGAGTTGCGCGAACTCAGCGAAGACCTCCGTCGCGGCATCGACCGGGGCGCGAGCAGGGCCGTCGCGCCTGAGGTCGTCCGGATGCTCGAGGAGATCCGGAGGGCCGAGACTGATCAGCGGGTCGCCGAGGCTCAGCTGGAGGAGGTGGTGGCGAGGGTCGGCGAACTCGGCCGGGAGCTGACCGAGCTGACGCCGGGCCGCAATCTTTACGCGTTCCTGGCCGATCGCGCGCACGGCGATTCCTACCGGCGCGACCTCGGGCTGATCTCCACCATCCGCAAGGATTTCGAGCAGCTGGTCGACCTCATGGCCGACTGGCGGGCGCATCCCGGCTCGGGCGGCACGCCGATCGACCGGATCGTGCTGTACATCGACGACCTCGACCGGTGCAGTTCGCGCCAGGTGGTCGAGGTGCTGGAGGCAGTGCACCTGCTGCTCGCCCTGGAACTGTTCGTGGTGGTGGTCGGCGTCGACCCGCGCTGGCTGACCCGGTCGTTGCAGAGCCGCTACGACGGGATGCTCGACGATTCCCTCGACGACGGCAGGCTCGCTTCCCCGGAGGACTATCTCGGGAAGATCATCAACCTGCCGTTCGTGCTGCCCGCCATGTCCGAGGGGAGCCTGCGCAGCCTGTTGCGGTCGCTGACCGACGACCGGCTGCTGGAGCCCGCGGGCGAGGAACGGCCGCGGACCGAGCAGATTCCGTCTCCGGGCCGGACGCCCCCGGACGTCCTTCCCGAGATCGAGAAAGGGTCCGAAGTAGACAGTCAGAGCCGTCCGGAGCGGGCCGCGGATCCGCCGCGTCCGCTCACCTCCGCGGAGATCGACCTGTTGTCCGAACTGGACGTGCTGATCAGCACCCCGCGCGAGGCGAAGCGGCTGTTCAACCTGTACCGGATGCTTCGCGCGACCCGGGACCTCTCAGCGGCGTCGCGTTTTCTCGGCGACAACCTCGAACCCGGCGACTACCAGGCGGTGGTGGCGCTGCTCGGTCTGCTCACCGCACCGGGACTCGTGCTCGAAAAGGCGTTGGACACCGTGCCGGACCCGGACCGTTCGATCGCCGGCGGTCTCGTCCACCGTTCGCCGGAAGACACCTGGGCCGGGTTCGTGGCCGACTGCGCGCCGCGGCGGCACGGCGAGGTCTGGCAGAACCCGGTCGCCGGGACGCTCTGCGACAAGGAACTGCGGGACTGGCGCCAGCTTCATCGCGGCCTCGCCCACCTGTCCACCGCGCTGCGCATCGACACTCTTTCCCGCTTCCAACAATGGGTTCCGGCGGTCCGCCGGTTCTCCTATGTCCTCTCCCCCACGGTCTGAAGCCACGACCGGGCGGGAGGCCGAGCGGCGCGGCCTCCCGCCCAGCACGGGTCATTTCCGGTTGTACAGCCGCATGGTCAGCGTCCCGAACACCGCGGTCAGCGCGGCCGCCGCGATCAGCGTCCACATGATGGCGCTGCCGTCCCAGGCTCCGGACATCGTCGAGCGCACCGCGGTGACGAGGTGGCTGATCGGGTTGGCCGAGACGCCGGCCTGGAGCCAGCCGGGCATGGTGGACGGGTCGACGTAGATGTTGCTGAGGAACGTCAGCGGCATGATCACCATCATGCTGACGCCCATCACCGATTTCTCGGACCTCAGCAGCAGCCCGAACATCGTCCACACCCACGACAGCCCGAACGAGAACACGAGCAGCAGCAGGACTCCCGCGGCCACGCCGCCGATCCCGCCGTCCGGGCGGAAGCCCAGGATCAGGCCGACGACCATGATCACCACGGACGCGATCAGGTAGCGCAGCACGTCGCCGAGGAGGTAGCCCACCATCGGGGCGGGCCGCCAGATCGGGAGCGTGCGGAAGCGGTCGAACACGCCCTTCGCGATGTCGGTGTTCACCGCGACGCCGGTGTACATCGTGATCATCACGACGCTCGACGCGAGGATGCCCGGCAGGAAGAACTGCAGGTACTGCGTCGGCGATCCGGCCAGCGCGCCGCCGAACAGGTAGGTGAACATCAACGTCATCATGATCGGGAACGCGGTGACGTCGAACAACTGCTCCGGCACGTGCTTGATCTTCAGCACGGCCCGCCAGCCGAAGGAGAACGACGCGGACAGCGCGCTCGGCCGCGGCGGCCGTGCGGTGGCGAGCAGGACCGCGGCCAGTTCGTCCGGCTTCGGGGCCGCGAGGTCGAGATCGGGTTCCTTGACGGTGGTCACGCCGCCTCCTCGGTGGCTGTGCGGTCGGTGAGGGCCAGGAAAACCTCGTCGAGGCTGGGCTGGCCGAGCGAGAACGTGTCGACGGTGACGCCGGCCTTCGCGAGCTCCGCGAGAGCCCGCGACGCGCGGTCGGCGGCGGCCTCGTGCGCGTCCGACGACAGCCGGGCGGTGATCGCGACCGGGTCGTGATCCAGTTGCACGGTGGCGGAAAGCGCGCGCTCCAGCACTTCGGCGGCGGTCGCGCGCTGGTCGGCGTCCCGCAGTCGCAAGTGGACCGCGCCGATCCCGACCGAGGCCTTCAGCTCGCCCTTGGTGCCCTCGGCGATGACGCGGCCGTGGTCGATCACCGCGATCCGCGACGCCAACTGGTCGGCCTCGTCGAGGTACTGCGTGGTGAGCAGGACGGTGGTGCCCTGCGCGACGATCGCGCGGACGATGTCCCACACCTGGTTGCGGCTGCGCGGATCGAGGCCGGTGGTCGGCTCGTCGAGGAACAGCAGATCCGGCGTGTTGAGGATGCTCGCGGCGATGTCGAGCCGCCTGCGCATGCCGCCGGAGTAGTTCTTGACTTGGCGGCGCGCGGCTTCGGTGAGCCCGAACGCCGCGAGCAGCTGGGCCGCCCGATCGCGCGCGGCAGCGCTGCGGTGCCCCAGAAGCCGGCCCAGCAGCACCAGATTCTCTTGTCCGGTCAGGTCTTCGTCGACCGACGCGTACTGGCCGGTGAGACTCACCCGGCTGCGCACGGCATCTGCTTCGCGCACCACGTCGTGGCCGAACACCCGCGCCTCGCCGCCGTCCGGTCGGGACAACGTGGCGAGCATGCGGACGGTGGTGGTTTTGCCCGCGCCGTTGGGCCCGAGGACGCCGTACACGGTTCCGGCGGGCACGACGAGGTCGACCCCGTCCACCGCTCGGGTCTCGCCGAACACTTTGACGAGCCCGGAAGTCTCGATCGCCGGTTCCCCGGCTGCGTTGCTCATGTCTGTCCTTTCCCCTCAGTTGTTCATCCGCGATACGGCCGCGCGCGCCGGCCCTCGCGCAGTGCCAGTCCCCACCAGATCAGCTCGTCCAGTAGAGCAGAGACCGCGTGACCTGCGGATTCCCCGTGCGGGCCCGCGCCGGGGTCGCCGCATTCGTGCTCGAGCAGGTCGAGGCACACCGAATCCCGCACCGTCGCTGTGTGCAGTTCGGTGAAGACGTCCCGAAGGTGCTCCACCGCGTAGCGGCCGCCCGCGCGGTAGCCGTAGGAGACGAAGCCGACCGGTTTGGCCCGCCATTCCTCGTACGCGCAGTCGATCGCCTGTTTCAGCGACGCCGGGAAGCTGCGGTTGTACTCGGGCGTGACCACGACGTACGCCTCGGCCACCGCGATCCGTTTCGCGAACCCGGCCATGTCGGCCGTCGGCTCGGCGGGCAGCCGGGCCGGGATCGCGAACGTCGCGAGGTCGAGCACGTCGAGCGCCACCCCGCCGTGCCCGGCGGCCCGCTCGACGAACCATCGGCCGATCTCGCCGCCGACCCGGCCCTCCCGGGTGCTGGCGACGAGCACGGCTACCCGCAGCTCCTCGTCCACACTTCTTGGGCGCCAGATCGGTGCGCGTCGGTGCCAGGTTGGATCTAGCGGGTGTTTTTGCTGTTCAGAGGGATGACGAGGCAAAAAAGAGGAAGCGGCGGCGAGTGCCCTGGGCGGGGCAGCCAGAGGTGCGAAGGCGGATCTGGCACGGCTGGCCACGGTCTGGCGCGAGCTTCCTCGCGGTGGCCGTCAGCGATTCGCCGCTCATCGAATGGCGTCGAGGCCGCCGTCGCGGGCAGGATCACCGGCATGGACCCGGATTTGCCCACGGTCGGCATACGTTTGTGGCGCGCCGACGCCGTTGTCCTGTTCGACTGGCTGATGACCGTCGACCTGAACGCGGTGCCGATCACGCACCCCGCGCAGAAACAGGCGCTCGCCGACCTGCTGTCCCGATTGGAAGACGCCACGGACAGCGACGTCACTGAGTCCACGGCCGAGGAAATCGCGGCCGCGCAGGAGGAAGTCGCCAAGGACATGGGCTGGTAGACGCGGGCAATCACGCCGTCCACGTCGTCGCCCCACACCAGGAGCGACGCGCAAGAAACCCAGTGAATACTTGGTACCCGTGACCGGCGAAGCGTCCGAACAACCCCGCCGGTCACGGAGTCTCACTCTGCCCGCAACGCCAGCGCCACCGCGCCCAGCAACGCAGCGTCCTGGTCGAACCGCGCGGGCACCAGTTCCGGCGGGAACGGCACCGCAGCCGCCAAACGTTCCCGCAGGGCAGGCAAAAGCACATCAGCCGACCGAACCAACCCGCCGCCAACAGCAATCCGCGCGGGATCAAAGGCGATCGCCAGGTTGGCCACATGCATCGAAAGCTCGTCCAAAGCCGAAGTGACCAGCTCCTTGGCCTCGGTGTTTTCCCGCGCCAAGGCGAACAACTCCCCCGCCGTGACCGGGCGGCCGAGCAGCGCGGTCGCCCGCGTGCCCAGCCACCGGCCTCCGACGGCTTCCTCCAGCGGCGCCGCTCCGCCGGCGAAACCGTCAGTGTCTTGGGGGGTGCGCAGGTTGTACCCGATCTCCCCGGCCGCCCCGTTGGCCCCGGTCAGCAGGCGGCCGCCGACCAGGACCGCGGCGGCGATTCCGGTGCCCAGCGACAGGAAAACCGCGGGATCGGCCCCGGCCAGGGTGCCCCAGGTCCATTCGGCCAGGGCGGCGGCTTTCGCGTCGGTGCCAACGGCTACCGGCGCCGCGGGGAAGGCTGCCGACACCAGTTCGGCCAGGCGGAGTTCTTCCCAGCCGGGCACGTTCGGGGCCAGCAGGATCCGGTCCGGCAGCACGATTCCCGGGCTCACTACGCCGATCGCGGCGAGCCGGGCGTCGCCGACCAGCTCGGCCGCGGCGGCAAGCGCCCGGGTGACCACCTGTTCGGCGCCCGCTTCGGCGTCGGTGTCCAGGCGGCGGGTCGCCCGCAGCGTGCCGGTCCGGTCGGACAGACCCAGCGCCACTTTCGTGCCGCCGAAGTCGATGCCCAGGATCAGGTCTTCCGATGTCACTCGCGGGTCCCCTCGATGACCGGCGGGACAGCGCCCTGGCTGTCCCGGTGCGGACCGGCCGGCACCACGACCCGGCCGGTGTTGAACCCGTCGACGCTGACGGTCGGGCCGGCGCCGTGGAGGTCGGCGGCCCGGTAGCGGACGGTCAGCGTCTGCGACTGGCCCGGCCACAACGTGATGTCGTTGTCGTCCCAGGTCGCGGCTGGCAGCTGGGAACCGTCAGCAGAGCGGCGCAGGTCCGCGCGCAGGAAGAAACTGACCGCGGAGGTCTTCGACGTATTAGTGACCGTGACCGTCGTCGCGGTGTCCGTGCCGTCCGGGCCACGCGACGGGCGCGTCGACGCAGTCACGTCGACCTGCGACTTCGGCAGGTCGCGCAGTGCGGTCAGATCGCCGTACTGGCTCATCGTCGCCTGCGGGTTCTGCAGCGTCTTCGCCCAGTCCACGACGTCCTTCTGGGTCGACATCCAGTAGACGTTCCGGTCCACGACCTTCCCGGCCTGCCGCACCTGCAGTTCCACGAAATACGTCTGTGCCTTCGCCGGCGCCTTCGTCTCCGCCGGGACCTTCGGCTTCAGCAATCCGGTCGCGACGCCCTGGCTGTCCAGCGAAACCGCCGGAGCGGTCTGGTCGTCGAGCACCTTGCCCGCGGTGTCGTACACCTTGGCCTGCACGGAAATTCCGTTCTGCCGGGCAGCGCCCAGGTTGGACAGCGCGACCGCGCCGGTGTCATAGGTGTACAGCGCGTGCAGCGGCTTATTCGCTTTCTGCGCGCCGAAGTACGCGCCCGGCTGGTCGCCGTCGTTGTTGTACAGCGACCACAGCAGCGTCGGCCAGCCCTTGTTCAGCTGCCAGTACACGACGCCGGTCGACGGGTTCTTCTTGTCGTTGGCGTGCGCGAGAAACGCCTCGAACTGGGAACGGGTGTTCTCGTAGTTCGCGATCTGCGCGGACTCCACATAGGACTCCAGCGAGTCCCATTTCCCGTACCGGCGGGCGATCGACTCGTCCAAGGTGTACAGCGTGCCGAACTTGTAGCCGCCGTGCCCGGATTCGTAATTCGCGTGGTACTGGTTGTACGCCGGGTCCTGCCAGAGTTTCGCCTGCTCCTCCGGCGACAGGAACCGCCGGATCGAATCCAGGGTCGACACGGTGTGCCCGGCGCTCTGCTCGCTCGCGAAACCCCAGGCCCCGCCCGCGTTCGTGCGGCTCGGGTCGGTCTTGTCGAAGGTCGACGAGTCGTACCAATAGGCCGGCGGAACCCAGTCGTAAGGGCCTTCCTTCTCCCCCGACGGGCCGAGCGTTTTCGTGCTCTTGTACTCCGCCGACGCGATCACCGGCACGTCCCAGTCGGCCGCCTTGAACGCGCTCAGCGTCTCGGTTTCCTGCTGCGGGATCGGCTCGTTGTCGCTCCAGCCGTAGGTGATCACGCTGGGGTGGCTGCGTTCGCGCTGCGCAATCGAATACGCGGAATCGTGCATGATCCGATAGTCGCGGTCGGTCAGTTTCTCCGGTTTCTCCGGCTGCCAGGCGTCACAGCAGAGGAATCCGCCGAGCACCAGCAGTCCGGCGCGGTCGGCCTGCTCGTAGAAGTCCGCGGGCATGTCGTGACCTTCGAGCCGGACGCCGGACAGGCCGAGGTTCTTGATCAGCGCGAGCTGGTGCGCGATGTCGGCCTTGTCGTAGCGCAGGAACAGATCCGGCGCGAAACCGCCGCCGCGGAACACGAAGTCGCGACCGTTGACCGCGAACTTCCGCGCGCCGTCCGGCAGTGCCGGCGACTTGCCGATCAGCTTCGACGTCACCGTCCGGATCCCGAACGTGTCCGACGACGACGTCGACACCACGCCGCCCTGCGAAACTGTCGTACCCAAGGTGTACAACGGCTGTGCACCCATCGAGTACGGCCACCACACTTGCGGCTTGACGATCTTCAACTGCGGGAACTTCGCCGGCGTGAACGTCACGGTTTGCTTGGCGTGCGCGGGAATCGTGACGTTCTGCTTCACCACGATCGGCGCGCCGCGGCCCGGCGGCGTCACCGTCGCGGCGACCTCGCCGGTCTGCGGAATGTCCGCGTCATTGGTGACGTCGACCTTCGCGGTCAGCGAGGACGTCGACAGATCCGCCGCGTTGTCCTGCACGACGTGCGCGTTGTCGCCGCTCAGCGCGTCCGACAGCTGCAGCGTGGGCGGATACTGCAGGCCGGTGTTGTTGTCCGGCACGATCTGCGCCCAGTCGGCCTGGTCGAGCGTGTACATCGAATTCGGGTCGTTCGGGTACATCTTGACCGCGAGCGTGTTCTTGCCCGGCCGCAGGAGCTTCGTGACGTCGAAGGTGTGGCCCGCGTACGCGCCGCTCACCACGTCCTTGCCCGCGACGAGCGTGCCGTTCACCCACACGTCGCCCTCGCCGACGACACCCGGGACGGTCAGCTTCGCGTTCTTGCCCGGCCGGAAACCGGCGTCGAAATCGGTGCGGAACCACCACGGGTCCTGGAACTGCTTCGTGGTGACCGGCCCGCGCTTCGTCTGGTAGCCGAAGCATTTGCGCATGTTGTCGGAGTAGAACACGTTCGGGCACTTGCCGTTTTGCACGAGCGCGTTGATCTCGGTGCCCGGCGCGCCCGCGTCGTCCGGCTTCACTTTCAGCCAGCCGTGCGTCGGGTAGCCCGGCTTCGAGACGGCCGTGCCGTCGTCCTTGACCTGCGCGGTCGTCAGCACCTGCCAGCCGCCGAGCCCGATCGTCGACGGCCCTTGCGGACGGGACGCCGCGGTTTCCGGCTGCTGCGCGGAAGCGGTGGTCGCGACTGCTCCGGGAACGAGGACCAGCGCGGCGATCCCGGCGATCAGCGGTTTCCTCACGACTCCACCCCCGCGGTCTGAGTCGCGAACGCCTCGCGGATTTCCTTGGGGCCGAACGGCCACACCTTTTCCTTCGAGGCGTAGACCAGGAAAGCGATCACCCCGAGCGCGATCCAGCCGATCGAGAGCCAGATCGAAAGCCAGCTGGCCGATACGTACACATAAACCCAGCCGACGCACGCGATGATCGTCGGCACCGGATACAGCACCTGCCGATACGGCCGCTTCAGGTGCGGCTGACGGCGGCGCAGCACGACGATCGCCGCGACCTGCGCGAGCGACTGGATGATCACCAGCACGGTGACCGCCGCGTTGATCACGTCAGTCAAGGTGAACAGCGAACCGATCGCGGTGATCGCGCCCATCGCGAGCACGCCCGCGGTCGGGAGGTTCAGCTTCGGGTGCAGTTTGCCGAACACCGGCAGGAACACCTTGTCGCGCGCGGCTTCGAACGGCACCCGCGACCCGCCGAGCAGACCGGCGAACACCGAACCGACCGCGGCGATCACGATGAAGACCGTGACGATCTTGGCGGTCACCGAACCCCACGCCTGCTCCAGCACCGACGACGCCACGGACGTCGCGTTCTTGAGTTCCTCCAGCGGGGTCGAGCCGAGAACGCCGACCTGCAGCAGGAAGTACAGCGTCATGATGCCGAGGATGGAGAAGATAATCGACCGCGGAAGCGTGCGGCCCGGGTTCCGGACCTCGCCGCCGAGGTACGCGCTGGTGTTGTAGCCGAGGTAGTCGTAGACGGCGATGACCAGACCCGCGCCGAGACCGGCCCAGAACGAGCCGCCCCAGGTGAAGGCGCCCGGGGTGAAGTCGAACGCCTGGTGCGCGTCGAAGTGCGAGAAGGCCGCGATGATCACCGCGAAAACGGCGAACAGCATGATCAGGAACAGCGCGGTGGTGAGCTTGCTGATCTGGCCGATCCGGCGGAACAGCGCGAGGACGATCAGCACGACGAGGCCGATGCCGATCACCTTGCCCAGCGGGGTGACGCCGCCCGCGTCGGTCACGCCCGGCACCAGATAGCCCAGGTACTGGACCAGCCCGATGATGCCGGTGGACATGATGAGCGGGATGAACAGCACCGCGCTCCAGGCGAAGAGGAACGGCATCAGCCGCCCGGAGCGGTACTGGAACGCTTCGCGCAGGTAGATGTAGGTGCCGCCGGCCCCGGGCAGCGCGGCGCCCAGCTCGGCCCACACCAGCCCGTCGGCGAGCGCGATGATCGCGCCGATGATCCAGCCGAACATCGCCTGCGGGCCGCCCATGGTCGCGACCATCGCGGGGATGGTGACGAACGGGCCGATCCCGCACATCTGCGTCATGTTGATCGCGGTCGCCTGCAGCGGCCCGATCCGGCGTTCGAGACCGTTCCCCGGAAGGGTCGCGGAGTCCCCCGGGCGGGTGGGTGAGCTCACGTCGTGCCTCCATCCAATAGTTAGTAAAGCTTCTTAACATAAGATGAACGGGGTGCGGAAGAGCTGCGTCCGGAAAGTTGCCGAAACCGGTGCGGGAGTGGGAGAAGGGGACGGTGGGGCGCGGGCCCGCCTTGACGGCCGCGTACCGGCGGGAGCGGGCGTTCCGACCGGATGGCGCCGCTGACCGGGAGTCACCGCACTCCAGTGCGGCAACCTGCGATGACGGGCGGAAAACCGGCTGACGGGCGACCCTCCCGGCTGCCAGACTGCACCCTGTCGTCCACCTGGCCGGGAGCGTTCGCCTGATGTCCCAACCGATCTTGCAGACCGAACGGATCCGGCTGACCCCGTTGTCCGCCGGACATCTCGAGCATCTGGTCGAACTCTCCGCCGACCCGGAAGTGATGCGCTATCTGACCGGCGTGCAGACCAGGGAGCAGTCGGAGGACGAGCTTCGGCGAACCCTCGCGTACGCCGGTCGCGGCCTCGGTTGCTGGGCCGGGTTCGTCGATGCCGCTTTCGCCGGTTTCTGGTCCCTGCGCCCCGGCGAATCCCCGAACGAGGCGGAGCTGGGATACCGGATGCTTCCCGGGTTTTGGCGTAAAGGACTCGGCAAGGAGGGCGCTGGCGAGATGCTCCGCCACGGTTTCCGCGACCTGGGACTCGACCGCGTCTACGCCAGGACGGCCGCGGGCAACAAAGCCTCCCAGGCGACGATGGCCGCCATCGGGCTCCAGCACGTCCGGGACTTCGTCGCCGACCCCGAGCACTTCGCACCGGGCGCCGACCTGCACGCGGTCGAGTACGCCGTCGGCCGCGAAGACTGGCTGGCCCGGAGCTAGCTTGTCCCAACCGATCCTGCACACCGAGCGCCTCCGACTGGTCCCGCTGTCCGCCGGACATCTCGAGCACGAGATCGAACTCTCCGCCGACCCGGAGGTAATGCGGTACCTGGGCGGCGTGCGGACCCGGGAGCAGTCGGCTGAAGCGCTTCGGAAACTGCTCGCGGACACCACTCCGGGCCTGGGTTGCTGGGCCGGGTTCCTCGATGCCGATTTCGCCGGTTACTGAGCGCTGCGCCTCGCCGGCACATCCGCGACTTCGTCTCCGACGACCCCGACTACTTCGCGCCCAGCGACGACCGCCACGCCGTCGAGTACGCCCTCCGCCGCGAGGAGTGGCTAGCCCGGAATTAGCGTTCACTCCGGCGCGCCGCGGAGGCGGATGGCACTCCGCCCCGGCGACCCCATATCGTTGCGCGGGCAGCCGTCCGGAGGTGGAACCCGAACCGTGCCCGACTACTACGCGGTACTCGGCGTGGGGAAAACCGCGTCCCCCACGGAGATCAAGGCCGCCTACCGTCGGCTGGCCAAGACGCTGCACCCGGACGCGGGCGGCACGGTCGGCACCTTCCAGCTCTTGCGCGAGGCCTACGACACCCTCGCCGACCCCAACGAACGCGCTCGGTACGACGCCGGAGTCCCGGCCGCGTCGGTGCCCAAACCCCGGCCCCGGCGGCGATTCGGCGAGCAGCCCGGCTACCGCCCGGAAGCGCCGGACATCGATCCGGAAAGCCTGGAGTGGTGGTCGTTCGCCGCGGCCGACCCGCGGATGCGGCACGGGCGGCGGCGCGGGCCAGGGCATACGCCGGTCGTCGCGGCGATCGCCGGCGCCGTGCTGGTGCTGTTGCCGCTGCTCGCCGGGATCGACTTCACGCCGCCGGTGCTGATCGTCTGGCTCGCGCTCACCGCGGGCACCGCGCTGCTCGTGCACCGGCTCGCCCGCGGCTTCCTGTCCGCCCGCCGCGCCCGGCACGAGTTCGCCGAGGAATTCGGTGGCAGCGCGGTGTTCGGCTCCCCCGGCTCCGAAGCCGACGAACTGGCCGAACAGCTCACCGCCGACCTGCTGGAGCGGTACCTGACCCGGCTGCCCGGCGCGCGCATCTTCCACGGTCTCGCGTGGCCCGGTTCGGTGTTCGCCGACGTCGACCACGCGGTGCTGTGCGGAAAACGCCTGGTGCTGGTCGAGTCGAAGCTGTGGCTGCCCGGGCATTACGAAACCGCCGAGGACGGACGGCTGCTGCGCAACGGGCGTCCGTTCCGCGGCGGCGGCAGCCAGCTGGAAGAAAGCCTGGAGCGTTACCGCGAACTGCTTCCCGGCGTCTCGCTGCGCGGCGCGATGATCGTGTACCCGAGCCGCGACGGCGAGGTCACCACCGCGGAACCGGACGGCGAACCCGGTCCGCCGATGACACCGGAGCAGTTCCTGCACGAGATCGGCGGCTGGCTGTCCGCCGAACCGTCCACTGTGGACCACAATGCGCTGCGCACGGTGCGCGCACAGGTCACCGGGTCCGGCCGGGCGGCCTGATTCACCGGGGACATATCCGGCACGTGGCACTCTGAGGACATGACAACAGTGTCCGCGGACCGACGCCCCGCCCTGCTGGCGCTGGCTGGCATCAGCGCGCTCGCGCTCGGCGCCGTCCTGATGCTGTTGTTACAGGTGGTGCCGCCGACCGACGAGATCAGCGCGACCTGGCGGACTATCAGCGAATACGGGCTGTCGGACCACAAATGGGTGTTCGACCTGGCTGTCGTGCTGGTCGCGGCCGGTTCGGCGGTCGCGTTCGCCGTGCTGCGGCTGCAAGGGCGGCTGCCGGTCCTCGCCGCGGTGCTCGGAGCGTTCTGGACCGCTGGGTTGCTGGTGATCGTCGCGTTCCCGAAGACCGACTGGGCCAACGCGGCAGCCTCGGGAGCAGGCGGCACGCTGCACCGGATCGCCAGCGTCGTCGCCTTCGTCTGCCTTCCGCTCGCAGTGCTCATCTCGGCGCGCACGGTCTTCCCGGACTCGCCTCGCCGCCGGTTCCTCGCCCGCGCACTCGCGGTGGCGTCGCTGGCATGGTTCGCGGTGATCCTCGGCGCGGTCGCCGTCGCCGCGCTGACTGACCAACGCTGGTGGCTGCTGATCCCGCTGGGCCTCGTCGAACGCGGGATGGCGCTCACCGAACTCGTCGCGCTGGCCGCGCTCGCCGCCCCGGCTCGGCAAGCGACCCCCGCGCCAGCCGGACAATAAGCACCGCGCCAACGGCCAACGCGCTCAGCACGTAAGCGTTCCCGAACACCGTCTCGACCGGATTCCAGGACAGCTCCCGGTGCCCGCCCTCGGGAACCAGCGTCAGCGCGACCCCGCTGAAAACCGCTCCAGCGCAGACCAGCGCGGCCCGCCTGCCGGAGAGAAACCCGACGAGCGGCACTGCCCAAATCCAGTGGTGCGTCCACGAAAGCGGGCTCACCAGCAGCCCGCACCCCGCCGTCACGAGCAGCGCGGCCCGCGGGTCGCCGCGCCGGTGGAAGTCGCGGACCAGCAGCGCACCCGTCAGCAGGCACAGCGCGGCGGCCGCCGCGTACCAGCCGGGCGAGGTCGCGCCGAACCTCGCGAACATCCCGTGCAGGGACTGGTCGAGCACCCAGTCGACGGCTCCGGCGTTGCGGTTGTCCAGCATGGCCGAGGTCCAGTACCGGATCGAGTCCGCCGGCAGGATCAGCATCCCGGCCGCGCTCGCCCCGAGGAAGGTCGCCAGCGCGCGCCACGCGTCGGCGCGGCGGCCGGTCAGGAACAAGTGCGGGACGAAGATCAGCGGGGTCAGCTTCACCGCCGCGGCCAGCCCGATCAGCACTCCGCCGGATTTGCGGTCGCGGGCGGGCAGCGCGTCCGACACCGCCATGGCCATCAGCACGCCGTTGATCTGGCCCAGCGAAATCATCCGCCACACGGGTTCCAGCACCGGCAGGAGACAGAGCGTCAGCAGCGGCCGTTCGCGGGCGAACCGGCGCGTCACCGACCACAGCGCGAACACCGAACCGACTGCGAGCAGCAACCACGCGAACTGCGCCGGGAGCGCGGCCAGCGGAAGGAACAGCAACGCCGCGCTAGGCGGGTACGTGAACGGCAGTTCCAGCGCGGACTTCGGGTCGAGCGCGAGCAAGGGTTCGTAGAGCGGCTGTCCGCGCAGCACGGCCAGCGCACCGGCGCGATACACCGCGCTGTCCACCCCGAGCGGTGCGCCGCCGAGCCAGCGGACGGCGGCGATCCCGGTCAGCACGGCGATCGCCGCCGCCAGCCCGAGGCGAAGCTTTTTCTCTTGGCGCACAAGGGAAAGCTAGGGAGACGAGCACCTCAGAATCGTCGGCCCGCGGAGCGATCTTCGGCTGCTTCCCCGGTAGCGTCCCTCGCGATGAGTGCTACCCGGGTATCACTGGCCCGGCACCACGAACTTCGCCTCGTAGGCCAGCACCACCGCCTGCGCGCGGTCGCGAACGCCGAGCTTGCCCAGCACGCGGCTGACGTGCGTCTTGGCGGTCTGCTCCGCGATCACCAGCTGCCCGGCGATGTCCGCGTTGGACAGTCCGCGCGCGATCAGCCGCAGCACCTCGAGTTCGCGCGCGGTCAGCTCGGACAGCCTGCCGACGTCCTGGGCCGGCGGCCGCGTCCCGGCGAACCCCTCGATCACCCGGCGGGTGACCGCGGGTGCGAACAGCGCGTTGCCCGCCGCCACCATCCGGACCGCGACGACCAGATCGTCCAGCGGGGAGTCCTTCAGCAGGAACCCGCTGGCTCCGGCGCTGAGCGCACCGTAGACGTACTCGTCCGCGTCGAACGTGGTCAGCACGAGCACCCGCGGCCCGGCGTCCCGTCCGTCGCCGAGGACGAGCCGGGTGGCGGCCAGCCCGTCGAGGTCCGGCATCCGGATGTCCATCAGCACCAGGTCCGGGCGCAGCGCACGGCACGCGGCCACCGCCTCGGTCCCGGTGGCCGCCTCGCCGACCACCTCGATGTCCGGCTGCGCGTCCAGCACCGCGCGAAAGCTCTGCCGGACCATGGTCTGGTCGTCGGCGATCACCACCGTCACCGCCATGGCTGTCCCCCTAGTCCAGCGGGACGGTCACGACGACCTCGAACCCGCCGCCGTCCCGTCGTCCCGCGGAAAACGTACCGCCGAGCGCCGCCGCCCGTTCCCGCATCCCGAGCAGCCCGTGCTTCTCCCGGCCCGCCGTGTCCTCCGGAGCGCTCGCGACGGCGCCGGTGTCCCGCACGACGAGCCGCAGCGATCCAGGAGCGACGTGCACGAGCACCTCGACCGGTGCGCCAGGGGCGTGCCGCACCGCGTTGCTGAGCCCTTCCTGGACGATCCGGTACGCCGACAACCCGACGCCCTCGGGGAGGCCGCGGCCATCACCGCGCAGGTCGAACCGCACGTCGGTACCCGCCGCCCGGACGCGTTCCACCAGCTGTCCGATCTGCTCGGCTCCCGGCTGGGGCTCGGTCTCCTGGCCGGCCTGCCCGGCGCGCAGCACACCGAGCAGCCTGCGCATTTCGGTCATCCCGTTGCGAGCGGTGTCCTGGATCGACTGGAATTCCTCGCGCAGCCCGTCGTCGAGGCCGGGGAACCGGTAGCGGGCGGAGTCCGCGCGCATGGCCAGCACCGACATGTGGTGCGCGACCACGTCGTGCAGCTCGCGGGCGATCCGGGCCCGTTCCTCCAGCACCGCCCGGCGAGTGGACTCCGCCTCCAGGTCGCGTTCGGCGCCGCGCAGC
Organism: Amycolatopsis sp. NPDC003676; assembly: GCF_053587275.1. Classification (NCBI taxonomy): domain Bacteria; kingdom Bacillati; phylum Actinomycetota; class Actinomycetes; order Pseudonocardiales; family Pseudonocardiaceae; genus Amycolatopsis; species Amycolatopsis sp. NPDC003676. The sequence continues at coordinate 28,545 of NZ_JBSFNS010000039.1, read as the reverse complement.
CGCGAAACCAGCCAGCCGAACGCCAGCGGCACCGCGAGCAGCACGGCGATCACGACCAGCTCGCCGCGCACGTTCGCCAGCAGCGCGCTGACCCCGGTCGAGATCAGCCAGACCCACGCCAGCACGCCCGGCCGGTGGTTGCGGCCGACCGCGGCGAGGACCGGGATCGCCGCGAACGCGAGGCCCGCGCTCCACGGCCAGCCGAACCGGGCGTGGATCCCGTACAGCTGGTCCGCGCAGCCCACGACGACGATCAGCACCCGCCAGGCCCACAGCGGACGGACCAGGGTGAGCCCGACCGCGAACATGGCCAGCGCGGCCGCCAGCACCCGCGTGCCCTCGTTCGCGCGGTCGGCGGGAAAGAACGCGAGCACTCCGGCGACCACCGCCGCAAGCCCGGTCAGCGCCTGGTGCGCCCGGCTGGGCGCGACGGCCGGACCGCCGCCTCCGGCGACCGTCTCCCCCAGCGCGCGTCCCGCCGCGACAACGGGCGCGCTCGTGATCTTCATCGGCGGCGACCCTACTCGCCGGGACCGACATTCCGGCCGCACGCGGCGAACCGCTCTTCCGAGGTCTCGCGAAATTCTCGTACTAAGCGTACGCTTAGCGCCGCTGCCGAACGCTTTCTCGACGATGAGGAGATCCCCCGTGACCGCTTCCCGTGTGGCCATCGTGACCGGAGCCGGCCGTGGCATCGGCGCCGCCGTAGCCCGCCGCCTCGCCTCCGACGGGTTCGCCGTCGGCCTGCTGGACCTCGACGAGGCCGGGGTCAAGCAAGGGGCCGAGGCGATCGTCGCCGACGGCGGCCGGGCGGTCGGCGTCGCGCTGGACGTCAGCGACGCCGGGCAGGTCGAAGCCGCGGTGACCCGCGTGGCCGAGGAGCTCGGCGCGCCGACCGTGCTGATCAACAACGCCGGCATCACCCGCGACAACCTGCTGTTCAAGATGACCGAACAGGACTGGGACTCGGTGCTGAACGTGCACCTGCGCGGTTCGTTCCTGATGACCCGCGAGGTGCAGAAGTACCAGACGCAGGAGAAGTGGGGCCGGATCGTCAACCTGTCCAGCACTTCCGCGCTGGGCAACCGCGGGCAGGTCAACTACTCCGCGGCCAAGGCGGGCATGCAGGGCTTCACCAAGACGCTGGCGATCGAACTGGGCAAGTTCGGCGTCACCGCCAACGCGATCGCGCCCGGGTTCATCGCCACCGACATGACCGCGGCGACCGCCGAGCGCGTCGGCATGAGCTTCGAGGACTTCAAGGCCGCGGCCGCCTCGCAGATCCCGGTGCAGCGCGTCGGCACGCCCGAGGACATCGCGAACGTCGCGTCGTTCCTGGTCAGCGAGGGCGCGGGATTCGTGTCCGGCCAGGTCATCTACGTCGCCGGCGGACCGAAGGACTGATCGCGATGCGCGTGTTCTCCGACGTCGCCGAACTCGCCGAAGCGGTCGGCAAGCCCTTGGGCACGAGCGAATGGCACACCGTCTCCCAGGAGCAGGTGCAGCTGTTCGCCGACGCCACCGGCGACCACCAGTGGATCCACCTCGACGCCGAGAAGGCCGCCGCGGGCCCGTTCGGCACGACGATCGCGCACGGGTTCCTCACGCTGTCGCTGATCCCGGCGTTCCTGCCGGAGATCTACCGGGTCGAAGGCCTGAAGATGGGCATCAACTACGGGCTCAACAAGGTGCGGTTCCCGCAGCCGGTGAAGGTGGGCTCGCGGGTGCGCGGGACCGCCGAGCTGGTCGAGCTGACCGACGTGCCCGGCGGCAAACAGGCCGTGGTGCGCTGGACCGTCCAAATCGAGGGCGAGGACAAACCCGCCTGCGTCGCCGAGATGGTTTCCCGGCTCATCCTCTGACCGCCCGCCCGCGCCCCAAAGTGGCGTTGGGTGCATCTGCCGCACCCAATGCGGCATTCGGTGCGTCTCACGCACCCAATGCGGCATTGGGGCGATCGCCGACCTCGCACGAACTGGAGTCCTTCCGATGACCGAAACCGACCCGCCCGGCCTCGATCTGGCGAGGCTGCGCGCCCATCTCGACCGCGAGCGGCCCGGGCTCGTCTCCGGCGCCCTCACCGCGGACGTGGTGCAGGGCGGGCGGTCCAACCTCACCTATCTCGTCACCGACGGCACTCAGCGCTGGGTCGTGCGCCGTCCGCCGCTCGGGCACGTGCTGCCGACCGCGCACGACATGCGGCGCGAGTTCCGCGTGATGAGCGGGCTGGCCGGAACTCCGGTCCCGGTGCCGGAAACCGTTCTGCTGTGCGAGGACGCGGACGTGCTCGGCGCGCAGTTCTACGTGATGGAGTTCGTCGAGGGCACGCCGTACCGGACCGCGCAGGAGCTGGAGCAGCTCGGCCCGCAGCGGACGCGGGCGATCGCCGATTCGCTGGTGGACACGCTCGTCGACCTGCACGCGGTCGATCCGGAAGCGGTCGGGCTCGGCGATTTCGGCCGTCCGGAAGGCTTTCTGGAACGCCAGCTGCGCCGGTGGAAGAAGCAGCTCGACGGTTCGCGCAGCCGCGACCTGCCCGGCGCGGACCGGCTGCACGACCAGCTCGCCGCGGCGATCCCGGCGTCCGGCCCGCCCGCCATCGTGCACGGCGACTACCGGCTGGACAACGTGCTCGTCGACGGGGAGGACCGGATCACCGCGGTGCTGGACTGGGAGATGTCCACGCTCGGCGACCCGCTCACCGACCTCGGCCTGATGGTCACCTACGCGCAGCGGGACCAGCTTTCACTGCCGATGGTGTCCAACGCCAGCAGCGCGCCCGGCTACCCGGACACCGACGAGACGATCGCCCGCTACGCGCAGCGGTCCGGCCGCGACCTGTCGGCGCTGAACTGGTACGTGAGCTTCGCGTACTTCAAGCTCGCGGTGATCCTCGAAGGCATCTATTTCCGTTTCCAGCAAGGCAAAACCGTCGGCGAGGGCTTCGACCAGATCGGCGCCGCCGTCGCACCTCTGATCGAGCAGGGCAGCAAGACGCTCACCAAGGAGAACTGATGGACTTCGCGTTCGACGCCCGTACCGAGGAACTGCGCGGGCAGCTGCTCGAATTCATGGATTCGCACGTCTACCCCGCCGAGGCCGTGTTCCACGAGCAGCTGGCCGCGCGCACCGATCCGTGGTCGCCGCCGCCGGTCGTCGACGAACTTAAGGCCGAAGCCCGCAAGCGCGGTCTGTGGAACTTCTTCCTGCCCGGCGACCACGGTGCGGGGCTCACGAACCTGCAGTACGCACCGCTGGCCGAGATCACCGGCCGCAGCCCGCATCTCGCGCCCGCCGCGGTCAACTGCGCCGCGCCGGACACCGGGAACATGGAAGTGCTGACCATGTTCGGCAGCGAGCAGCAGAAGAAGCAGTGGCTGGAACCGTTGCTGGTCGGGGAAATCCGCTCCGCGTTCGCGATGACCGAACCCGAGGTCGCCTCTTCGGACGCACGCAACATCGCGACGAGCATCCGCCGCGAGGGCGACGAGTACGTGATCAACGGGCGCAAGTGGTACATCACCGGCGCGATGAACCCGAACTGCAAGATCTTCATCGTCATGGGCAAGACCGACCCGGACGCGCCCGCGCACAAGCAGCAGAGCATGATCCTGGTCCCGCGCGACACCCCCGGGCTGACCGTCGTGCGCGGCATGCAGGTGTTCGGCTACACCGACGGCGACCACGGCGGGCACGCCGAGGTGCTGTTCGAGGACGTGCGGGTGCCCGCGGAAAACCTGATCGCCGACGAGGGTTCCGGGTTCGCCATCGCGCAGGCCCGCCTCGGCCCCGGCCGCATCCACCACTGCATGCGCGCGATCGGCATGGCGGAGCGCGCGCTGGAGGCGATGTGCCGGCGCACGCTGTCGCGCGAGACTTTCGGCCGTCCGATCGCCGATTCGGGCGTGGTGCAGGACTGGATCGCCGAGGCGCGCGTGCGGATAGAACAGCAGCGGTTGCTCGTGCTGAAGACCGCGTGGCTGATGGACACCGTCGGCAACCAGGGCGCGCACACCGAGATCCAGTCGATCAAGATCTCCACGCCGCTGGCCGTCGAATGGATCCTGGACAAGGCGATCCAGGCGCACGGCGCGGGCGGCGTTTCGCAGGACTTCCCGCTGGCGGAGATCTGGGCCGGGGTGCGCACGCTGCGGCTCGCCGACGGTCCGGACGAGGTGCACAAGCGGTCGCTGGCACGGCGTGAGCTGAAGAAGTACCGGACGGAGGCGGGCAAGTGACCGCCGAGGAACTGCGCGCGCAAGTCGCCGCTTTCCTTGCCGCGCATGATCCTTCTTCGTTGTCCACAGTGGACTTCCTGCGCGCTCGCTTCGACGCCGGGCTCGCCTGGGTGCACTTCCCTGAAGGCCTTGGCGGGCAAGGCGCTCCGCGGGCGCTGCAGGGCGAGGTCGAGGCCGCTTTCGCCGCCGCTGGCGCACCGGACAACAACCCGCGCCGGATCCTGATCGGGCTCGGCATGGCCGCGCCGACGATCCTCGCGTTCGGCACCGAGGAGCAGAAGAAGCGCTACCTCCGTCCGCTGTGGACCGGCGAGGAGGTGTGGTGCCAGCTGTTCAGCGAGCCCGGCGCCGGTTCCGACCTCGCCGCGCTGGCCACGCGCGCGGTCCGCGACGGCGACGACTGGGTCGTGACCGGGCAGAAGGTGTGGACGTCCAGCGCGCATCTCGCGCAGTGGGCCATCCTCGTCACCCGCACCGACCCGGACGTGCCGAAACACCAGGGCATGACGTACTTCCTGTGCGACATGACCGCGCCCGGCGTCGAGGTCCGGCCGCTGCGGCAGATCACCGGCGAGGCGGAGTTCAACGAGGTTTTCCTTACTGAGGTGCGGATTCCGGACTCGCAGCGGATCGGCGCGGTCGGCGAGGGCTGGAAGGTCGCGCAGACCACGCTGATGAACGAGCGCGTCGCGATCGGCGGCACCGCGATGCCGCGCGAGGGCGGCATGATCGGGCTCGTCGCGAAGACTTGGCGGGACCGTCCCGAGTTGCGCACGCCGGAACTGCGCGACCGGCTCGTGCAGCACTGGGTCGAAGCGGAATCGCTGCGGCTGGCCGGAGAACGGCAGCGGCAGCAGCTCGCCGTCGGCGCGCCCGGTCCGGAGGGTTCGGCGATGAAGGTGGCGTTCGCCGAGCTGAACCAGGCGCTGTCCGGGCTGGAGCTGGAACTGCTCGGCGAAGAGGGCCTGCGCTACGAGGACTGGACGATGCGCCGTCCGGAACAGGTCGACTTCTTCGGCCGCGACGCCGGGTACCGGTACTTGCGCGCCAAGGGAAACTCGATCGAAGGCGGTACCTCGGAGGTGCTGCGGAACATCATCTCCGAACGCGTGCTGGGGCTGCCGTCCGAGCCGCGGGTGGACAAGGACGTCGCCTGGAAGGACCTGCCGCGATGAGCACGCCGGACCTGCTGTACTCGGAGGTGGAAGAGGACCTGCGGTCCTCAGTGCGGGCGCTGCTCACCGACCGCGCCGGGCCCACGGCTCTGCTGGCGCGGGTCGAGACGGACGCGCCGTACGACCTCGCTCTGTGGAAAACGTTGGCCGCCGACCTCGGCACTGCTGGGCTCATGGTGCCGGAATCCCGTGGCGGACACGGGGCTTCGACGCGCGAGGTCGCGGTCGTCATGGAGGAACTGGGCCGGAGCGTCGCGCCGGTGCCGTACCTGGGCAGTGCCGTGCTCGCGACTGCCGCGTTGCTGGCCGCGGGCTCGGAGCTGCTCTCCCAGCTCGCTTCCGGCTCGGTGATCGGCGCGCTGGCGGTGCCTTTGTCGACCGCTCCGGGCTCTGCTTTCCCTGCCACGGTTTCTTTTCTCGACGGAACCTTGACCGGGCGAGTGTCCACAGTGGCCGATGCGTCGGTCGCGGATCTGCTGATCGTTCCGGCTGTCGGTCCTGACGGCCCTGGCCTCTACTCGGTGGACGCTTCCGCGGCGACCGTGACCGAGGCCGTGTCGCTGGACCTGACGCGCCGGGTTGCCGACGTAACGCTGGATTCCGCTGCGGCACAGGCGATTTGCACTGGCTCGGCCGCCGCGGAGGCTTTGGAGAGCGCTTTGACCACCGCGGCTGGGCTGCTGGCTTCGGAGCAGACCGGGATCGCCGAGTGGGCGTTGACCGAGACTGTTTCCTATTTGAAGGGCCGGTACCAGTTCGGCCGTCCGGTCGGGGGTTTTCAGTCGCTGAAGCACCGGTTGGCGAACCTGTACACGGAACTGGTGAACGCCCGCGCGACGGCCCGGTACGCGGCGGATGCGCTGGCGACCGGGAACGACGTGCCGGTCGCGGTGGCGGTCGCGCAGGCGCGGGTGTCGCCGATCGCGGTGCACGCGGCCGAGGAAGCTGTCCAGCTGCACGGCGGGATCGGGATGACGTGGGAACATCCGGCGCATCTCTATCTCAAGCGGGCCAAGAGCGATCAGATCGCCTTCGGCACGCCGGGGCGGCATCGGGCCCGGTTGGCTGACCTGGTGGATCTGCCTGCCTGACGTTTTTTGTCGGTGGCCGGGGTTACGGTGGCTTGCATGTCCGTTACCCCGGATTGGGCCTACGAACGGCCTGAAGTCCATCCCCCAGATCCGACGTGGGCGTCGCGGGGCTCCGCATTGTGCGCGGAGCTCGCGCGACTGCTCGCGCCTTGGCTCGCCTGTGGGGAAATCAAGCACGTCGGCTCGACGGCGGTGCCCGGTTTGGCGGCGAAACCGGTGCTCGACGTGATGGCCTCGATGCGGGATCTCTCGGATTTTACGGTTTCGGCGGTGGTGCCAGTCCTTTCCTCGGGCGGATGGTGTTTTGTGCCGCCGGAACTGGACGTCGCCGCGCCATGACGACGGTTCTTCGTGCTGCCCGATGCGGAGGGTCGGCGTCGGGTGGCGCATCTGCATCTGCTGCCCGACGGTCATCCGAGGTGGCAGGCGCAGGTGGATTTCCGGGACGCGCTGCGGGCGGATCCCGGGTTGGCGGCGGAGTATGCAGAGGTGAAACGGCGGCTGGCTCGGGAGGTGACTGATCGGGAGGAGTACACGGCCGGGAAGACGGACTTCGTGCGGCGGGTTCTGGATGGGGTGAGCGGCTGAGGGAGGCCGTCCGCTGCGACCAGTACCGGCCTTGCGTGTGCGAGCCACATTGGGTCCGGCACGGTCGCGCCCCCACCGCGCGACCGTGCCCTCCGTGCGCCAGCTTGTGCCCCGGGCTGACCGTCCATCCTGGAACGACAAGGGCGCGGGCCGAGGCACGACCCGGTTGCAGCCATGCCCTGCTCCGCGCCGGAGACCGACCACGGCGCGAACCGTCTGGTGCGCCACGCTCGTGCCCCGGGCTGACTCTCCACCCGGAACGACGACCGCGGCGCGGGCCGAGGCACAACCCGATTGCTGCCTACGCCCCGCACGGGAGACCGACCGCGGCCGGACCCTCTGGTGCGCCACGCCTCGTCGTTTCTGCTGCCCCGCAAGCATTCCGGCTGCTCCACAAGCGACTGCCTTACGCGAAGTTGCTGCGCAGCAACCCGCCGCTGCCAGTTTCCCCCGTCCGCCCTGGTCTCATCGCAGGTGACGACGAGGCCGCACCCCTCGGAACGGCGGCCTCGTCGCCAAGCTCAAACGCGGGCTCAGACCCGGCCGGGTCAGGTCGGCCCCGCCCCGGCCGCTCCAGGCCAGCTCCGCCGGGCCAGGTCAGCCCGGTCAAGCCCGCTGGGCCCGGCCCGATCAGGTCGGCCAGGTCCGGTCCAGTCGAGCAGGCCAGGCGTCCTAGCCCGGCCCGGCCAGCCTGGCCCGGTTAGCCCACCCAGCCAGGTCAGGTCAGGTCAGGTCAGCCCGACTCGAGCAACCCCACCCGGGCCCAGCCAGGCCAGCCCGGCCAGACCAGCCCCGCCCCGGCCGCTCCAGGTCAGCCCGGCCCGGTCAGCCCCGCCCGACTCGGGCAACCCCACCCGGGCCCAGCTCAGCCCGGCCAGCTCGGCCCAGTTCCGCCCGGCCAGATCGGCCCCGACAGGCCGGGGCAGCCGCACCCAGCCAGGCCAGGTCGGACCGGCCAGCTCTGAGCCGGATCAGCCGTGATACCCGGCCACGATCTTCGTGAACGCGTACTTCGGCTGCGAGATTCCGCTGCACTCCCCGCCGCCCGAGCAGTCCCGGTTGGTCGCCCAGAAGGTGAACCGGCCGAGGTGGTGGCTGGCCGCGTAGTCGCGGATCGCGGTGAAGTCAGCGACCGACACCACCTCGCCGGCGTTGTCCGTCTTGCCGTTCATCGACGACAGGCCCGCGTGCCGGTACGCCGTGGCGCTGTCCCAGCCGAAGGTCGACTTCAGCTGTCCCACGAGACCGTCCACCGCGGACTTCGTCTTGCCCGCCATGTCGCCGCCGCTGGAGAAGTCGAACGGCATCACCGACCACACGTCCACCGGCGCGCCGATCGCCTTCGCCTGCTTGATCAGCCGCTTGCCCCAGTCGGTCGGGCCGGAGGTCTCGGTCCCGATGGTGATCACGACGCGCACACCGGGGTTCTTCTGCTTCGTGATCTTGACCGCGTTCAGGATCCGGTCCTGCACCGTCGCGTTCTCGAACTCGTCGGTGTTCTCGATGTCGAGGTCGATCGCCTTGAGCCCGTACGCGTCGATCACCTTCTGGTACGCCCCCGCGAGCGCGCTGGCCGACGAGCATTTCGCGCCCAGTTTCGTGCCGGACCAGCCGCCGAAGGACGGGATGACGTCGCCGCCCGCGTCGCGGATGCTCTTGATCAGGGTTTTGTCCGAACCGGTCAGCGAACGGTCGCCGTCCCACTTCGGGTTGCACGAACCGTCCGACAGCATGAACGCGAGCGTGAACGTCTTGATCCCCGTCGCGGACATCGCCGCCGACGCGCTGGTCTGCCCCGCCCACTGGTACAGGTACGGCGAAGCGAGAACCGGATCCGGAGCCGCCGCGAGCTGCGGCGCGGACGCGGGCGCGGCCGTGGCCACCCCGGCCGCGGTCGCGAGAGCCGCCCCTGCCGCCGCCGCGAGCGCGGCCAGCCGACGCACTGATTTCATCGTGTTCCTCCCACGAGCACCACGGAACACCTCCGGTTTGAGGCGGCGGGATCAACCCGGGAGGAGTGCACCCGGAAGGGTGCCGTCACACACTGGACTAGACCAAATCAGCATGTCAAGAGCCGCAGCCCGAACGGCGCACCGGACCGGAAACGGTGCGCCGCGCCAGGTTTGTCCCCCGGCCGGGTGGGGCCGAAAGTCAGGAGAGCCCGTCGGAGAAGTCGTGGTCCCGGGTTTCCGGCAGGCCGAGGACGCACAGGAAACTCAGCACCCCGAGCGCCACCAGCACCAGCGAAACGGGAACCGTCGAACCCGTCGACGCCCACAGATTCGTCGAAATCAGCGGCACCACCCCGCCGCCGATCACCCCTGCCACGCTGTACGCGATCGACGCGCCGGAATACCGGTACCGCACCCGGAACAGCTCCGGCAGGAACGCGCCCATCGGCCCGTACAGCATCGCGAAACACGCCAGGCCGCCGACGAACCCCAGCGTCAGCAGGACCGGGTTTCCCGTCTGCAGCAGAGCGAACAGCGGAAACGCCCACACCACAACGGAAACCGCGGCCGCCGCGCTCAGCCGTCGGCGGCCCCACTGGTCGGACTTCATCGCGAACATCAGCGTCGCCACGCCCATCACCGTCGCCGCGATGAGCAGGCCGATCAGGACAGTGGTGCGCGGGATGCCGAGGGTGGTCGTCGCCATCGAGAGACAGAATGTCGTCACAGTATAGAAAAGCGCGTGCGCGAGCACGAACGACAGCGTCGACAGCACCAGAACTCGCGGCTGCTTCCGAAGCAGCTCGAACAACGGGACTTTCGCTTGTTCGGCCTTGTCCAAAGCAGCTTGGAAAACCGGTGTCTCGGCGATCCTGATCCGGATATAGAAGCCGACTGCCAGCAATACCGCGGAGAACAGGAACGGCAGCCGCCAGCCCCAGGACAAGAACTCAGCGGGAGGGAGCACCGCGTCCAGGATGAGGAACAGCAGGTTGCCCAGCACGAATCCGATGGCCGGGCCGAGCTGCGGGAACGCCGAGTACAAACCGCGTTTGCCCGGCGGAGCGTACTCGGTCGACATCAGCACCGCGCCGCCCCACTCGCCGCCGAGGCCGATGCCTTGCACGAAACGCAGCACTACCAGCAGGATCGGCGACCAGAGGCCGAGGGTGTCGTATCCCGGGACCAGTCCGACGGCCACTGTGGACAGTCCCATCACCAGCAGCGACGTGACCAGCATGGACTTCCGGCCGATCCGGTCGCCCCAGTGTCCGAAAAGGACCGCGCCGACCGGGCGCGCGACGAATCCGACCGCGAAGGTGCCGAGCGAGGCCAGCACGCCAGCGGTGGAGGAGAACGTCGGGAAGAACACTTTCCCGAACACCAGCGCCGCCGCGGTTCCGTAAATGTAGAAATCGTAAAACTCGATGGCGGTGCCGATGAAACTGGCAGTGGCGATGCGCGACACGTCGGCCCGCGCGGGTGCGGTCATTCCGGCTCCCTGTTCTCCCCTGCGGCCCAGTGCCGCCCCGGGGAGAATATCGGGTCACGCGTCGCCGGGCAGTTCCTCCATTTTCCGCTGCAGCTTGTTCATCCCGCCGAGCCAGCGGTCGGTTTGAGTGGCGCGCAGGGCGTAGAAGTCGGCGACCTCGGCGTGCGGCAGCACCAGGAACCGGTTCTCGGCCATGGCGGCGAACAGCGCGTCGGCCACCTGCGGCGGGTCGATCGCGGACGCGCCCATCAGCAGTTTGCCGCGTTCTCCGGTCTCCTCCAGCATCGCGGTGCGCACGCCCTGCGGGCAGATCGCCTGCACGCTGATCCCGCGGTGCCGATAGGTGGCCGACAGCCATTCCGCGAAGGCCAGCGCACCGTGCTTGGTCACCGAATACGGCGCCGAGCCGAGGCTGGTGAGCACGCCCGCCGCGGACACCGTCGCGATGAACCGGCCCTCGCCGCGCTCCAGCCACGCCGGCAGCAGCAACCGGGCCGCGCGGACATGAGCCATCACGTTCACGTCCCACGCCAGCGACCACGCGTCCTCGTCCGCGTTGGCGTCGCCGAACGGCGCGACTCCAGCGTTGGCACAGAAAACGTCGATCTCACCCAGCGTTTCGCGGGCCGCGGTGATCAGGTCCGCCACCCCGGATTCGCTTGCCACGTCACCGGCGAACGCCGTACCACCGACCTCCGCCGCGACCTCGGCCGCACGGTCGCCGTCAAGGTCCGCGACGACGATACGGGCACCGTCCGCAGCGAACCGCCGCGCCAGCGCCGCCCCGATCCCGCCGCCACCGCCGGTGATGACGACCCCGGCGCTCACAGACCGCCGCCGAGCGTCACGCCGCCGTCGAGAACGACCGTCTGCCCGGTCATCCAGCCGGCGTCATTGGACAGCAGGAACGCCACCGCGCCCGCGATGTCCTCCGGCACGCCGAGCCGCTTCAGCGGATAAGCCGCCGCGACTTCTTCCTCGCGCCCCTCGTAAAGCGCGGTCGCGAACTGCGTCTTGACCACCGCCGGAGCCACCGCGTTCACCCGGATCTTCGGGCCGAGCTCGCCGCCGAGTTCCTGAGTGAGCCGGATCAGCGCGGCCTTGCTGACGCCGTACATGCCGATGCCCGGCGAGGTGCGGATGCCCGCGATCGAGGACACGTTGACCACCGACCCGCCGTGCTCGCCCATCCACGCGTCCCGCGCGACGCGGATCCACGACAGCGGCGCGACCACGTTCACCGCGAAGATCTTGGCCGCCGCGGCCGGGTCGACGTCCACTATCGGGCCGTAAACCGGGTTGATGCCGGTGTTGTTGACCAGCATGTCGAGACTGCCGAACTTCTCGACCGCGGTGGCGACCGCCTCCTGCTGGTGCGCGGCGTCGTCGGCCTTGCCGGGCACCGCGACCGCGACGTCCGGCCCGCCGAGCAGCTCGACGGCCTCGGCGAGCGGCTCCGGCTTGCGCGCCGTGATGACCACCTTGGCCCCGCGCTCGACGAGCCCCTGCGCGATGGCCAGCCCGATCCCCCGGCTGGCCCCGGTGACCAGGGCAACGCGATCCTTGAACGACTCCACCACACCGTCTCCTTGTCCGCCGTTGGACAGCCGCCGCTAAGCGGTTGCTTAGTCGCAGAATAACGGCGCAGCTCCCGGATGCAACCTCGGGAGGCGACATCGGCGGTCACAACACGGCGAGTCAACGGGGCCGACCGTGCGTATCCGCCCACCTCGCCAAGACGGCCCGGCAGACTCGACCGGGCCGAGGACACTCCAGCCGTAGCAGCGCTCGCCCGAGCCCTCCGCAACGCCAGCTCGGCGCTGTCTCCGCATCCGACGTCAAGCACCTGGACGAAACGCCGTCAATCAGCTCAGCCCAGCAGGAGCGGGTGAATGCACGAAATCTTCGAATACTCGAGAACAACCGGCGCGACCGACCCGAATCGTTCGATGAGTTCCGCTTTCTCATGGTCGCAGTAATCATCCATCACGTCGCCGGAAAGATCGAGGGCAGGCGACGGGTGTGCGTGGCAATACGCACGCCATTTGAGCGGGCTCAGGCGGGGGCACGGCCGCCCAGTCGGCCGAGGATGCTCTCGAAGGTCTTCGGCCGACCTTTCCTCCCGTGCCGGACAGAGGGTTCCAGGAGGTGAGACAGCCTGGTCGTAGCCGCACGCATGCCCCTTCAGCACCGGATCAAGCCCGTGAACACGACACCCGAACGAGCCGCGAGCGGCTGCCGACCAGTCCCTCATCGACGGCGGCCGCCCTTGGCTACGCTTTCGCAGGTGACCACAGGGATCGAGCCCACTCCCGGCTCGCGGAAGACCGCCACCCGGCGGGCGGCGGTGTATCTGACGCTGGCAACCGCGTCGCTGATCAACTTCATCTCGTACGCGCCGCTCCAAGGGCGCGCGCACGAGAAAGCCTGGGGCGACGCGCTCAACTACTACGCCATGTCCGAACACACCGGGGCGCAGGTCGACAACCCGTTCGCGCTCAGGATGCTCAGCCCCTGGCTGGTGCACCTGGCCAGCAAAGTGACCGGGCTTTCGCTCGACGTTTTGTGGCTCGGGTTCACCGCTGCGGTCACGCTCGCGTGCACCGTGGTGTTCTTCGAATTCTGCTGGCGGCACCTCAATCTGCACCTGTTCACCTCAGCGCTCGCGGCGATCGCCCTCTCGTGCACGTTCTGGTACGCGCCCTACGCGTTCAGTAATCCTTTCCTTGTCGACCCGCTGAACAATCTGCTTTATCTCATCGCGTTGTGGCTGTTGTTCAACCGCAAACTGCTGCTGTTCACAATCGTCATCATTGTCGGCACCATCAACAAGGAGACCACCCTCCTCCTCGCCCCGCTGTACCCGCTCCTGGCCTGGACACGGTCGCGGACACTGCGCGATCGCCAGGTGCTGTTCGGCGTGCTCGCAACGGCAGTCGCGGCGCTGGCGTATACCGGTTTCCGCTTGTGGGCACAGAACTTCATCGGAGGCAGTTACAGCCTCGGCAGCGGCCAGGGCAACCACAGCCTCGCCTCGAACATCGTCTTCGCTCTGTCGTCGAACAAACGCGGCGAGCACGCCGCGCTCTTCGACACCTTCCACTTCTTCTGGATCATCTTCGGCTACGGCCTCTACCGGCTGCACCGCCAAAACGGCCCGCGCAACCCACTGCTCATATCCAGCGTCTACCTGGCACTCTGCTGCCTCGCCGGACGGATGGTCGCCACCGACACCCAACGGGTATTCGTCATGCTCGCACCCCTGGTCATCGGCGTGGTCGCGGTTACTCTCGACAACCAGCGCAGCGACATCCGGCGTTTCCTCGTCGGCCTTCTCGCCTTTCTTTACATCGCGCTCAACCTGCGACTCGTGCCCGACGACACGAAATTCCTGGTCGAAATCGGCGGCCTCATCATCTTCGCCGTTCTGATCTATTCGCAGTCCTGGCTCCCGCGAGACCGTCCACAAACAGTCGCAGGAGCACTGCGCCGCCCCTAGCGCAACTGGTCCAGAGTGCGTTCGACGTTGCGGCGAGTAGCCAGCGCGGCGGCCTCCGCATCACCGGCTTCGATGGCGGCTAGCAGGCCGTGGTGGGCCTGGTGCAGGTCGTCCGCGCTGGTCTCGGCGGTGTCCAGGGTGGTGACGTCGGCGGAGACCGCGCGCATGGCGTCCAGGAAAGAGTCGAACACGTCGATCAGCACCGGGTTGTGCGCGGCCAGCACGACTGCCCGGTGGAAGGCGAGGTCCGCGTCGAGGAGTTCCGGGAGTGAATCGGCTCGGTCGCGGGCCGCCAGCGCCTTGCGGATCGCTTTGAGATCGGCGGCGGTGCGGCGGGTCGCGGCCAGGCTGCCCGCCTCGACCTCCAACGCGACGCGGACCTCGTACACGTCGATCGCCGCGGCCGTGCGCAATTTGCGGTCCAAATCGGACAGTGGGGTCGCGGAGGCGACGTAGGTGCCCGAGCCTTGCTGGGAGTACAGCTGACCGGCGGAGATCAGGGCCCGGACCGCCTCCCGCGCGGTGGACCGGCCGACTCCGAGCAGCTTGCTCAGCTCGACCTCGTTGGGCAGCTTGGCCCCGACCGGCCACTCGCCCTCGCCGATCAGCCTGCGCAGTTCCGCCGTCGCCGCGTCGACCAAGGAGGTTCGCTGCACCGACCGGACCGTCATGTCGTGTTCCCCTCTCCAGCTAGCGCCCAGCAATCTATCAGGTCACCAGCTCCTCAGATGAGTCCAAGGACGGCTGAACAGGCAGGACCCGGTCGCGCAGCCGGATGCCGAACACCACGGCGACGCAGAACACCGCGAGCACCGAACCGAGGGTGAACCGCAGGCCCTCGGCGTCGGCCAGCCAGCCGAACAGCGGCGAGGTCAGCCCGCCGACCGACATGGCCAGTCCGAGAGTCAGCCCGCTGGCGGTGCCGGGCCGCGTGGGCAGGTAGTCCTGCGCCAGGGTCACCTGGTTGGCGAACGGCAGGAACATGGCCAGCCCCAGCAGCACGGTGCTGAGTTCCAGCACGGGATAGCTCGGGCTGAACACCACTCCGGCCAGCGCCGGAACGCCCAGCAGGTATCCGGCTCTGATCGGCGTCAAGCGGCCGAACCGGTCGCCGAGCCAGCCGCCGAGCACGGTGCCCGCCGCACCGGCCAGTGTGAACGAGGTCAGCGTGACCGCCGCGGCCGCGGTCGAGGCGTGCAGTTCGCGGATCGCGTACAACGAAAGCAGCGAACTCACTGTCACATAAGGGATCGACCATCCGACGGTCGCCGCGACCAGCCTGCCGAAGGCCCGCCAGTCATCCGATATGTCCACAGTGGACTCCGTAGCCGTGCTTCTGGTGACGCCAAGCGCATTGCGGCGATTGAGCAACCACAGCAACGCCATCACCACGGCCGGAATCGCCAGCAAGTAGGTCCCCGAAAGGCCGAGCGAACCGACGACCGCGGTGACGAGCGCGGGAGCCAGCGAACTGCCCAGCGTGCCACCGACCGAGAACAGGCTCATGGCCCGCTGCGACCTGCCGCCCGCCGCACGGGCCTGGTTGGTGGCGGGCGGATGGTAGGCGGCCACCCCAATGCCCGCGATGGCGACGCAGATCCACGTGGCCAGGTACCCGTCCGCGAAACCGGCACCAGCGATTCCGGCGGCGGCGACGAGGAATCCCAGCGGCGCCAGCCAGGAGCGCCCGGACCGGTCCACGATCATCCCGAAGACCGGCTGCACCACGCTGGACAAACCCGTTGCGGCCAAAGCGATTCCGGACACCGCAGCGTAGCTGTAGTGGCGCTCGCTCATCATGAACGGCAGCAACGCGGGCACCGCGCCCTGGTACAGGTCGTTGACGACGTGGGTCCCGGTCAAGAAACCCAGTTGTGCTTTTCTCATCGCTTCGCCCGCTCCAGTTGTGCCGCAACGGAAATGAGGGTCGTCTCGGCCCCGTAGCGTCCGGTGAGCAGCACGCCGGCGGGCAATCCGCCGGGAGCCCGGAGCACCGGGACGGTCAGCGACGGCTGACCGGTGATGTTCGCCAGCGGGGTGAGCGGATGAAACTCCAGCATGTTCTCGAAGGTCTGCGCGGGATCGTCGTCGACAAGACCGCCCACCAGCGGCGGCAACACGGCCGTGGCGGAACTGAGGACCACGTCGAACCGGTCGTAGCGGGAGGCGATGCGGCGGGCGGCGGCCTGCATCGACACCAGCGCGGACATGAAGGTCACCGCGTCGCAGCCCCGCGCTTTCTCCCGCAGCCAGCGGGTCAGCGGCAGCAGGTCCTGCTCCTTCTCGGCGGGAACCGGCACCGAGGAGGCGAGCAGCGACCACACGACGGCGAACTCCTCGCGGTAGTCGTCCGGATCGGTCGGCGCGGCGTACGCCACGTCGTGCCCCAGATCCGCGAGAAGCGCGACGGTGTCCTCGCACGCCCGACGACACCACGGGTCGTCGCTCGCCGGTCCTCGGATTACGCCGATCCGCAGTCGGCCGGGGTCGCGTTCGGCGCTGTTCGCGAAGTGCCCCGCCGGCACCGGCGGCAACTGGTGCGTGTCCCCCGGGCGCGCGGTGGTCATCACGTCCAGCAGCAGCGCGGCGTCCGCGACCGTGCGGGCGATCGGACCCGCGGTGCTCAGCCCGGCCGAATCCGGACCGGGAGCGGGACTCACTCTGCCTCTGGTCGGCTTGATCCCCACCAATCCGCAGCACGCGGCGGGGATCCGGACCGAGCCGCCGCCGTCGCTGCCGTGCGCCGCCGGGGCCAGTCCCGCCGCGACCGAGGCGGCGGCCCCGCCGCTGGATCCGCCCGCGGTACGGGTGAGGTCGTGCGGATTGCGGGCCGCGCCGAACACCGTCTCGGTGTAGGAGGAGCAGCCGAACTCGGCCGCGTTCGTCTTGCCCAGCACCACCATGCCCGCCTGGCGCACCTGCGTCACGACCGCCGCGTCCACCTCGGCCACCCGGTCCGCGAAGACCTTCGATCCGGCGGTGTACCGCAGGCCCTTCACCGGGCACGTGTCCTTCACCGAAACCGGCACCCCGCACAACGCTGGCAGGTCCACGCCGGACTGGACCAGCGCTTCCGCCTCGCGCGCGGCAGCGAGCGCCCCCTCGTGGTCGACGGCGAGGTAAGCGCCGATCCGGTCGTTGTCGCGGTCGATCCGGGCCAGGTACTCCTCGGTGAGCTCCACCGGGGACACCTCGCGCGCCCGCACCGCCGCCGCCAGCTCGGCCAGCGTCAGATCATTCATGCCAACTCCTCATGTCCTCTGAGGACTTGGACGGTAGCCGAGACGGCTGGGTTAGGCAACCCTTACCCCGTCGGACTCGAGATGGCGGTACTCAGTGGACGGTGAACCCGCCGTCCACCGGAAGAGCCGTCCCGACGACGAAACTGGCCCCAGGACTGCACAACCACAGCACGGCGGCCGCGACCTCTTCCGCTTTTCCCAGCCGGCCGATGGGCTGTTCCTTGATGATCCCGGCCATGGCCTCGGCCTGGTTCTCGACCATGCCGGCCACCATCGGGGTGTCGGTCACCCCGGGACAAACGGCATTGATGCGGACACCGCGAGGCGCGTACTCGACCGCAGCGCTGCGGGTCAGGCCGATGACCCCGTGCTTGGACGCGTGATACGCCGCACGCTCGGGCAGTCCGACGAGCCCGCCCAGGGACGAGCAGTTGACGATGGCACCGCTCCCCTGCTCGCGCATCTGCCGCAGTTCGTGCTTCATTGCCGCCCAGACGCCGCGCAGGTTGACGGCGTTGACCTGGTCGAAGGCGTCGGCGGACCTTGGGCGGCGGGGTCGTGGTGCTGCGATGAATGATCAGCCGGCGAGTGTGCGGACCGTGCGGCCGCCACCACCGGTCTGGGTAAGCGTTCGCAAGTTGCTGTCTGCCGGCCCTGATGACTTTGGCACTCGTTCTCCCGTTGGTTCACGGATCGAGGCAGAAGTTCGGAACGGCGTCTGTGATCAGGACAGCAGCACAGCGAAGATGCCGCGGTGAACCAGGACCGGACTACTCGGCGCGCACAGGACTACGGAAATCCGTGCAGTGGCGCTGGAGCGGGCGGCCGCGCGGTGTTCCACCGGCACGGCGACCGTCAGGACGAGGCCCAGTGCTGGCAAATACCGGGCGACGGGAAGCAGACCGGCCAGGTCATCGTCGCCTTGCGCCGGCTGGCCATCGGCGGCGTGCGGCAGCCGGCATGACAGCACGCGGGAGGGGTCGCTCGCGCGGCCCCTCCCGCTCACCTCGCTAGTTCCACGACCACAACTGATAGGGTTTGCCGTTACACGGGAACCACATCGACTGGCGGTGCTGCCCGCCGTCCAGGCACGTGCCGTAGTTCCGGGCCCAGTGGAACCGGTAGTAGGTCCGCCCGTCACCCGTGGGGGGCATCTTCTCGACGCTCCACAGCTGCCAGTCGAGGCCGTTGCAGCCGAACAGGCCGTTGCCCTGGCCGCCGTCCAGGCAATGGCCGGCGTTGTCCCTGAGCTCGTAGTACGGGCTCGAGGAGGGCTGGATGTCCTGCCAGATCTGCACCGCCGAGCCGTTGCACGACCAGGTGCTGACCCAGCCGCCGCCCCCGTCCAGACACTGCGCCTTGGCCAGGTTGTACATCTCCCCGTTGCGCCAAGCGGCGTTGGCCGTGCCGTTCGCGACCACGATCGTCATCAGCAGCGGGGCCACCAGTGCGATGGCGACCCGGAACAGCGTCCGTCTCCCCGGTCGTCTCGCGGTTTTTTCCTTGAACACGTCAGTACCTCCCCAATTCCGTGGCGAAGCTTCTGGTCCGCTTCCGCTTTCGTTCCATCTTCAAACTCCCGATCGTGTCCGGTTCCCTGTTTCCTCGGGGTGTGCCTCTGGACCTTCCTGCCTGAACTGAGGTCCCGAGCGAAAGCATGAAGTGCATCAGCGACCCCGTGGGGACGCTGCGGACTCGGATCCTTGAATCGTCCAGTTTCGTCCTCATGCCAGGTCAGGATGCGTCTGATGATGGGACCGCGCGCATGCCGCCGACCAGGTTCGCTTTGCACAGCGACAAGCCCGTACAGTACGGAACTGCTGAGCCAAGGACACGATTTCTCAGATTAATCCGATTCGACGCGATGCCTTGCCACCCTCTCGATCTTCATTCGGCCACCGAACGCCGACACCTGCGATACTTTGGATCTTCATCGAGTATCGATCCCGTGTCACTCGAATGCAATTGGCTGCACTCGCGTTTGGCGAAGTCTGTGAATTCGATATCATGAGGCATGCCTGATCTTGCGCTGAAATCGCGCAGCGAAGCACAGGACCTCGATCAGCTTCGCGCGATGCAGCGCGAGGCGACGCGGCCGGACGGGCTGAGACGTGTCCTGCGGCGCGTGGCACGGACTGTCGACGGGCATGCCGCGTTGCTCGACGAGACTGGCCAACCGGCTGTCATGGGCCTCCCCCGGATGCCAGCCGACCTGCTTGCCGGTGTCGCCGACGAGATCGAGCGAGTTCGCAGAGGGCAGGCCCATTCGGCCGCCGTCGCACACGGCACCCAGGTCATCGCGGTGCTGGCGCTCGGTCAACAGGTACCCGCCCCGGTCCTGATCACCGCCGGCGGCGAGGACCGGATTTTCGCAGCCAAGGACCTGCTCGCCGATGCCGCGCTGCTGTTGTGGCTGTGCTGGCAGCGTGAGCAGGCCAACAATGTCCGGCAGCGGCTCGATCTCGTCGATTCTCACGTCAGAATGGCGGTGCTGTATTTGCTCGCGGTGGGAGATACCGCCCGTGCACGGCGAATCGCCGCGGCACTGGGGCCCAGCCTTCCCACGCTGGTCAGGGTCTATATCGTCGAACTACACACCGGACCGCGGGACGCACTGGTCTCGCAGTGCACCACGATCTGCGAGAATCGGGGCTGGGTCTCTCGCTGTCTGGTTTATGACCGCCAGGTCATCGCGCTGGCACCGGCTGATGACGCGCCCGAGGCAGCCCAAGACGACAGTCCCGCCCCGATCACGACCGATCCGATCGAGGATCGGTTTCGCGCGTTGGCCCTCGGCAGGCCGGACCTGCACGTCGGAGCAGGCCACATTGTGCCCCTGAATGACGTGATTATTGGGTACGAACAGGCTTTCCACGCGCTGAGCGCCGCCAAAAGCGGCGGCGGCCCCTTTGCCCGGTTCGATCCCAGGGAGGAGTTGGCCGCACTGCTCGGCCAGACCGGCCGAGCGTGGGCCCGCCAGCAACTCGACCCGCTACTGGCGTACGTTCCCGCCCGCTCTCATGACCCCGACGCGGACGAACTCGCCGTCACGCTGGGATCCTGGCTGACCTACTACACCGGCGCGACGAAACAGTTGAAGATCCACCGAAATACGTTGTCGGCGCGGCTCAAGCACATCGGCCGCCTGTTGAACTGCGACGTACAGGACCTCAGGACACAGGCCATCCTCCACCTGGCCCTGCGCATTCTGCGCTACCCGCCGTCACCAGGAACCACAGATCATCAGACCAGCCTCGCCGCGCTGCTCGACACCGCGGCCGTGCGCCGGTGGGCGCAACGCCAACTCGCACCCTTGCTCACCGACAACGCGCCGATGTTGACAACGCTCCGGCTCTGGCTGGTCCATAACGCTCGGCTCGACGCGACAGCGGCTGCACTCGGAATCTCCTTACCCGGCACGCGCAAACGGCTGCAGCGCCTGGAACACGCCCTCGAACGGTCCCTGCTGAACGGGCCATCGGCCCGCTACGACCTCTGGCTCGCCCTCCGCATACACGACAAGCAGCCGTTCTGAGGATTCCTTGCCGGCGACAGCCGCACCAGTGTGCCGAACATTGCCCCGCGCCAACGCGGGCGAACCAGCACAAAGGCAACGACACACAGCGTTAAAATGCGACGTCGATTTCAGTACTCGGTGGGCCAAGCACAACGTGCGCCGCCACTCGCGCGGGCGCGAGGTCGTCCATCACCGGGCCGCAGGCCGGATGGACCTCGCGTACGACGACTTCGCGCTGCCCAGCGACCCGCACGTCTCCATCACCACCTACACCGCGGATCCCGATTCGCCCAGCGCGGACGGTCTGACGCTGCTGGCGGCCTGGGCCGAGACGCAGAAGTCCGCGCACCACAGCTCACGCACCGCCACAAAAGATCAGATGTAAAACTCACCAGGCGAAACCTCTCACACCCTTCGCCCAGCACGGGCAGATTCACCTGAAGTTCCTTGATTAACAGCCACTTCCCCACCTCCGGATACCACCCGGAGAACTCCTTGACGGCCGATGCGCCCTCCTGCATAGTCTCCTAGACATCGGATGTCCTGGCGTTCAGGACCTGCGATGCCTGGTCAAGGAGGACCTGAATGGCGAACCGCCGGCTTCTGAGCATCGTCCTGTCCGCCGTCGCCGGGTTAGGCGGAACGCTCGCCCTCGGCCCGCCGGCCGCCGCGAGCGGGCCGCCGCCGATGGCCGTTTACGCCGCTCCAGGTGCGGACGCTCCGCCCGGAAATCCCTGCACTCAGCCGCGGCCGTGTTCGCTTTCGCAGGCGCAGCAACGGGTTCGGCACCTGCTCGACACCGGCGTCGGCAGCCACCGGGACATCGTGGTGAAGCTTGCTGGCGGCACCTACTACCTCGCCGCTCCCCTGGCGTTCGGCCCGCAGGACTCCGGGCGCAACGGCCACACCGTGACCTGGCAACCGGCGACCGACGCGGCCGTGACGATCAGCGGCGGCCGACCGTTGCGTCCGGCCTGGCAGCCCACGGCGCCCGGCGGCAAGATCGTGGCCGCGACCGTCCCGGCGGGACTGGACTTCGACGGTCTGTTCGTCAACGGGCAGCGCCAGATCCTGGCCCGCTACCCGAATTACGACCCGAACGCCGCCCGCCTCCAGGGCTCGACCTCGTTGGCCGACCTCGAGCGGGAATCGGCGAAATGGTCAGACCCGTCGACCGCGCTGGTGCGCGCGATGCATTGCGGCGACTGGGGTTCCGTGTCGTTCACCGTCAGCGGGCGGACCGGCGACGGGCTCGCTCTGCACTACGTCGGCGACAACAACCGGCCGCAGGATTGCGGGCTGACGAAGGGGAACGGGCCCGGCCGGGTCGGACCGGCGATGGCCGAGAACGTCAAGGAGGAACTGGACGCGCCCGGCGAGTGGTACTACGACCGGGCGAGCGGCCAGCTGCTCTACTACCCGCCGGAGGGCACCGATCTTTCCGCCGCGACGGTCGAAACCGCGGAACAGAACCAGCTGATCACAATGACCGGGACGTCGGCGGCGAACCCGGTCCACGACATCACCCTGCGCGGGCTGCACTTCACCGCGACGCACCGCACGCTCTTCACCAGCCCCTTCGAAGCCGACGCCAAGGGTGACTGGGCGGTGGTCCGCCAAGGCGCGGTATCTCTGAAGAACACCGCTGACATCTCAGTGACCGGCTCGTTCTTCGACCAGCTCGGCGGCAACGGCGTCTTCCTCGACAGCTACAACCGGCACAACACGATCAGCGACAACAGGTTCGAGTCCGACGGCGCCACGGACGTCCAGATCGTCGGCTCGCCGAGCGCGGTCCGCGACTACTCCGCCAACTACTACGACAACGTCGCCGTCACCGACACCGCGCCCGGGCCGAAGAGCGACGACTATCCCCGCGACATCCTCGTGCGCGACAACCTCATGCAGAACATGGGCCGGTTCGAGAAGCAGTCCTCCGGCGTCAACATCTCCATGAGCGCGGACGTGACGGTCGACGGCAACACCATCTCGGACAGCCCGCGCGCGTGCCTCAACATCGAGGACGGCACCTGGGGCGGGCACGACATCAAGAACAACGACCTCTTCAACTGCGTCGAGGAAACCGGCGACAACGGGTCCGTCAACGTCTGGGGCCGCGGCCGGTTCTGGGCCAGTTCCGGCAACAACACCCTCGCACCGGGCACGAGTTTCGAAGGCTCCACCGGCACCGCGCTCACCGACGCGCAGGCCCGGCGCCTCATGAAACTCGACGTCCTCCGGCCGATCACCATCCAGCACAACCGGTTCTGGCACGCCGGCGACTGGGCCATCGACCTCGACGACGGTTCGTCCGACTTCCGCCTGCTGGACAACCTCATCCTCAAGGGCGGCATCAAACTGCGCGACGGCTACGAGCGCACCGTCCGGAACAACCTGCTGGTGGACGGGTCGATCTACGAGCAGGTCAGCCATTCCGACTGCGGCGACGTCATCGAGCACAACATCACCCTCGGCCCGCAGGCGTACAACAACGTGCTGAACAACCCGGTCACCGCCAAGTACGGCGCCGACCGGAACCTCTTCTGGAACGACCACTACCCGGTCTACGTCAATCCCGACGGCAGCGGCAACGAGGCCCTTTCCGCCGACGGCGCCACGATCAACGCCCAGTCGGCTTGGGTCCGCGCAGGCATGGATCCGCATTCGCTCGTCGCCGACCCGAAGTTCTCCGCAGCCGACCCGCTCGGCAGCTACGACTTCACCGTCGCCGCCGACTCGCCCGCGGTCAGCCTCGGGTACGCCAACTTCCCGATGACCGGCTTCGGCTCCGCTGGCGGACCGCTTCCGCCCAAGGCAGTTTTCGCCTATGGCCCAGGCTCAGGCGGGCCCGCCAACGGGATGATCGTCCAGCCCGAAATGCTGATGGGAGCCACCGCGACCAACATCCCTTCCCTCGCCGTCCAGTCGTCCCTTGGCCTGACCAAGCCGTACGGCCTTTACCTCCCCACGGTGCCGCAGGGCAGTTACGCCGCACAGAACGGGCTGAAGACCGGTGACGACATCACGGCCATCAACGGCACCTCGGTCACCGACGATCGCAACACTTTTTGGCTCAGCTACAACAAACTCGCGCCGGGTGCGCCGATCACGCTGACCGTGCGCCGCGGGCAGGCCGACGTCACCTTGCATCTCGCCAAGACAACGGAATCGGAAGTCCTCAACAACACCTCTGGCGTCGTCTACACCAACACCGGAGCTCCGTCGTCAGGATGGATCTGGCGCGGCAGTTCGGCCGGAGGCGCGAATTCGTACCTCGACGACATTTGGGCGACCCAGAACGTCGGCGATTCGTGGAGTTTGACGTTCTACGGAACGGGAATCGACATTATTTCCGAAACCAACACCGACGAGGGCGACGTCGACCTCACCCTCGACGGCGCGCCCTACCGGACGGTCAGCTTCGTGACGCCGACCCGGCAATACCAGTCGACGGTGGCGACAGTTTCCGGTCTTCAGCCGGGGGTGCACACGATCACCGGCACGATGAAGAACGGCAGTTACCTGATCGTGGATGCTTTCCGGACGCATCCGTAGGTGACTCAAGCGGGTGCCGTGCGCGCACGGCACCCGCTTTCCTAGGCAGCGCCAGGACCGGCCTTCGTCAGGACGTAGTCGCGAGGATCCTCGGGCACCGGCCGCACAGTCACGCGCAACCGGCTGTAGTGACCGTTGGCCAATCCGCTGACGGTCACCCGGGTCGGGACCGAAACGAGTTTTCCGGACGCGCAATCAGGAATGCAGTCGTACTGCCAGAATCTGCCGGTGGCGTGCGCGGTCGCCGAGCCCCACCCCGACCAGCGCAACCGGTCGAGCCCCATTTTCTGGTCCGCACAAGCCAACGCGAGCCCCGACGGCTTGGCGACAGCATTTCCTTCGCACAGATAGATGGTTGGCGACGACTGGGAAGTAATGTCCGGACGTTTCGCAGGCGGAACCACCGCGGCATGGCTCGCGGTGGCGGTCGCAGGTGTCGCGGACGGAGCGATCGAGGTGGCCGGCGGCGTGGTCGGAGTCAACGAAGAGCCCGAAGCCACCGGCAGGTCAGCAGAGCCTGACGTGCAGCCCGTCACCGCCGCAGTGATCAGCACCAGAGCCCCCGCACCCAGCACCGATCTTCGGATCATCAACTCAGTCATGACAAATCCCCTCCCAATACGGGCCTCCGCGGCCCGGCTATGGAGAGAATGACGCGCAACCCTCCGAGAGGTTGCGCGCCACTCGAATCGCCATGGAAGTCCACAAAGGACAGTTCAGCGCACCCTCAGCCGCCGCCGGGCGAAAGCCAGCGCGCTCAGGCTCAGCACGGCCAGCGCCATCACGTAATAGCTCGGCGCCAAATTGCTTCCGGTGAGCTGAATCAGCCAAATCACCACCAACGGCGTGAAACCGCCGAAAAGCGAAGCCGTGATGTTGTAGCTGACCGACAGCCCGGTCGCGCGGGTCCTCGTCGGGAAGACGTCGGCCATCATCGTGCCCAGCGGGCCGACGTACCAGACCTTCACCAGCCCGATCGCGGCCATCACGGCGGTCATCACCGCGAACGTCGGCTGGCTGTTCAACGCGAGGAACAGCGGGAAGATCGCCAGCAGCATCACCGAACAGGCCGCCGCCATCAGCGGGATCCGGCCGGTCCGGTCGGACAGCCGCCCGGCGACCGGCGCGAGGACGGTCAGCACGACCTGGGTGACGATCGTCGTGGTGAAGGCCAGCGACTTGGGCAGTCCGAGGTTCCGGATGGCGAAGGTCGGCATGTAGATGATCAGGTAGCTGATCGCGGTGGACACCGCCATCGCGCCCATCGCGACCAGGATCCGGGTCTTCTGCGACCGCAGGACCTCCCGCAGCGGAGCCTCGGCGGCCTCCTCCTCGAACGCGGGCGATTCCTCCACGTGCCGCCGGAGGTAGTAGCCGATCGGGGCGATCAGCAGGCCGAACGCGAACGGGATCCGCCAGCCCCACGACCCGAGCTGCTGGTCGGTGAGCACGGCGCTCAGCACCGCCGCGAACACGATACCCAGCAGCGTGCTCAGCCCCTGGCTCGCCGCGCCCCAGCTGCCCATGAACCCGCGGCGTTTCCGGTTGCTTTCCACCAGATACGCCGTCGCGCTGCCGAATTCGCCGCCCGCCGAGAAGCCCTGCAGCAGATTGGCGAACACCAGCCCGAGCGGGGCCGCGATGCCGATCGTCGCGTAATTCGGCATGATCGCGATCAGCAGCGAGGCCACCGCCATGATCCGGATCGACACGACCAGCGCGGCTTTGCGGCCCACCCGGTCGGCGTAGGAGCCGAGGATCATCCCGCCGAACGGACGGATCACATACGCGACCGCGACGCTGGCGAAAGCCAGCATCAGCGAGACCGCCGGATCGGTCGCGGGGAAAAACTGTTTCGCCAGTACGTCGGCGAACAATGTGTAGGCCCCGAGGCTGAACCATTCCAGGGTGTTGCCGATAGTGGCCGCCAGCACGATCCGGGACGAGCGCGGCGAGGGGACTTCTTCGGGTGGATTTTCTCTGGTGGCAGGGGAATCCGGGGCGGGAATCGACATGGTCGCCTCCGAGGCGGTGCTTCAGCGGTTCGGCATCATTGGTGAATCGCGGCTCCGAGCACGGCGGCCCGGAACAACCATGTGCGGGAAGTCAGCGCAGCTTGCCCAATTCGAGCAAGACGTTCGCGGCGGCGGTGATCCCGGCGTGGAAACGAGCGAGTTCGAAATTCTCGTTGGGACCGTGGTTGTGCTCGTCGACGTTCGCCAGCGGGATTCCGTAGCACGGCAGCCCGAGCCCGTCGGACAGCGCGGCGATCGGCAGACTGCCGCCCATCGCGGGCACCAGCAGCGCCGGACGTCCGGCAGCAGCGCTGACCGCGTCGGTGATCACCTGGGTGTAAGGCGATTCCGGCAACGTCCGCGACGCTTCCATCAGCCCGCCAGGCACGTGCAATTCGGCGTGCGGCAAGTGTTCGGCGAGGTGCGCGCGCAACGCCTCGATGACCGTCGAGGCGCGCTGGCCGCCGACCGTCCGGATGTCGCAGCGAGCGACCGCCGTGGCCGGAATGACCGTGCGATGGTCGCCTTCGTCCAAACAGGACAGTGAATTGATGCTAAAGGTCGGCAAGGCGAGACGGTCGTTGAAGCCGATTCCTTCCGGCACGTCCATCCGGTTCAAGCCGACTTCGGCGAGCGCGGCGGGCACGTCGACCGGGAGCGCGTCCAGTGCGTCGCGTTCCGACGGGCTCAGCGGGACCATGCCGTCGGCGATTCCCTTGACCAGGATCTCGCCTTCCGGCGAGCGCATCGTCGACAGCAGCCACACCAGTTCCCACGCCGGATTCGGCCCGACCCCGCCCCAGTTTCCCGAATGCAGTGCCGCGGGCGCGCCCTGCACCCGAATCTCGAACCGGACCGCGCCGCGCACGCCGAGGCTGACCGTCGGCTCGCCGCTGTCGTGCACCGGACCGTCGCTCCACAACACCAGGTCCGCGTTCCATTCGTCGCGCAGACCCGCCAGCGCTGACTCCAGGTTCGGGCTGCCGATCTCTTCCTCGCCGTCGAGCAGCACGGTCACGCTGCACGGCAGTTCGCCGCTTTCGGCAAGGGCCCGCAACGCGAGCAGTTGCGCGAGATGCTGCCCCTTGTTGTCGCCCGTGCCGCGCCCGTACATCCGGCCGTCGCGGATGGCGGCCTCGAACGGCGGACTGTCCCAAGCCGCCAGCGGCCCGGCTGGTTGCACGTCGTAATGGCCGTAGATCACCACGTGCGGAGCGCCCGCCGGGCCTTCCGCGCGCCCGACCACCAGCGGCCAGCCGCCGGTCGCGACCTGCCGCGCTTCGAGCCCGCTTCGCCGCAGCAGCGCGCACGCGAAGTCTGCCG
Organism: Amycolatopsis sp. NPDC003676; assembly: GCF_053587275.1. Lineage (NCBI taxonomy): Bacteria > Bacillati > Actinomycetota > Actinomycetes > Pseudonocardiales > Pseudonocardiaceae > Amycolatopsis > Amycolatopsis sp. NPDC003676. Next base: position 858 of record NZ_JBSFNS010000039.1, on the reverse strand, counting down.
CTTCGGCCATGCCCTCGCCGGTCGCGCTGACGCTGGGAACGCCGATCCACTCGGCGAGCTCCGCCTCGTGCCGCTCCCGGTACTGCTCGACGTACGACTCGATGCGGCGCACCCGACCTCCAGTGATTTCATTTTCTGATATCGATACCATCGAAGCAAATCGGCTAAGCTGCTGTCAATGGACGACCCGCTCCCGCGCCAGGCGACCGCCGACGACCTCCGCGCGCTCGCCCACCCGCTGAGCTGGCGGATTCTCCGGCTGTGCCTGGACACCGCGCGGACGAACCAGCAGCTGGCGAAGCGGCTCGAAGAGTCGCCGGCGACCGTGCTGCGCCGAGTGCACGCACTCGCGGAAGCCGGATTCCTCGTCGCCGAACCGGCTCGCCGGAGCGACCTCGGAGCCTGGGAACGCCCCTACCGGACGACGCGGCGGACCTGGCACCTCGACCTCGACCAGGCGGGCGATCCCGCGCTGACCGCCCGGGTCGAACTCGCCACTTTGGACGCGCACCGCGCCGAAATGATCGAAAGCGACCCCGCGTCGATCCAGCAGACCCGGCGCGGCGTGGTCCGGCTCAGCGACGAGGCAGCGGCTGAGCTGCAGTCGCGATTGGACGCACTGCTGGACGAATTCGTCGCCCGCGAAGAGCCGACCGGACGCAGGCATTCGTTCCTGTGGAGCGTGGTCGAACGGCCCGAGTCCGCGGAGGACTGACCGCACCGCTTGAGTGAGGTTTTTCAGCAGCGCACGGGGTTCTCAGCGGATCCGGCCACGATGCCGAAAAGTACGTGAGGGGAACCCTGAGGGAATCTGATTCCCTCAGGGTTCCCCTCACGTACTTTTCGCGGGAAGCCCCC
>NZ_JBSFNS010000038.1:0-73354 GCF_053587275.1 Amycolatopsis sp. NPDC003676 | reverse complement strand
CGAGTCGTCGGTGATGACGATGCTCGGCGGGATCGGCTTGCCGTCCTCGAACTGCTGCAGCGTCTGGAACGCCAGCTGCCCGAACCGCGGGAAAGATGCCTTGACAAGCACCCCCAGACCGCAGGGACGCTTCATATCGGGGTGCGGGGGAGGGGCTGGGTGCTTCGATAGCGGGTGCACCAGTGGCGGTTGGTTGGTGGGAGGGGCTGGGTGCCTCGAGCGTTGGGTGCGGCGCGGCGGAGAGCGTGAAGGCTCCTTAAAGGAAGCCAAGTCCGTGAGGGTTCCCCTCACGGCGTGCGGAGGTCGTGAGGGGAACCCTCACGGACTCCGATTCCCTCAGGGGGTCCCTCACGACCTACCGCTGGCCTTGCGGGAAGTCCTGACCTGTCTCACGGAAAGGTCCCGCTGGTTCGCGGGGAAGTCCTGACCGGTCTCACGGAAAGGTCTCGCTGGTTCGCAGGGAAGAGTCCTGGCCGGTCTCGCGCGAAGTCCCCGGCTGGTTTCGCGGGAAGCGTTCCGATCCCCGGCGATCTTCAGCCAAGTTGGCTCGCAAGCGAGGCCCCGCGCACGGCACCAACCCAAGAACCCTCATCCGCACTAGCAAAGCAATGAAGGGACCCCTCACCCTTAACCATCCGTAGTCATGAACGGTCCCTTCACCCCACTCTTCAGCGACCGACAGCCACCGCCACCACTCGAATGGCGCAAGATCCTCACGCTCACCGGGAGTGACGGTAGGGTTTGGCCACTCTCGGCGTCGCTACTGGACAGAAAGTGGGAAGCAGACCTTGCACCCGGTCGGTCGAGCGCAGAGCATGGACGTCGTGTCCGACTTCCCCTATGCGCTGGTCGTCCCGTGGGCCCTGGTCGGCATCCTGGTGATCGTGGTGCTGGTCCTCGCCTTCCGGGCGCGCCGGCCCAAGGGCGTCATCCAGGACGCCGTTTTGCAGGCCGTCCACCGGATGTCCAAGGCCACGCCCAACCTCCGGGCGGGGCTCGACGAGGAGGCCGCCAACCGGATGACGGCGGAGCTGCTCGAGGTGCTCGACTGTCTCGCCGTGGGTATCACGGACAGTGAAGGCACGCTGCTGTCCTGGGCGGGCGAGGCCACCGATCACTATCTGGACGTCGTCGAGGACATCGGCACCGCGTTGCGCAAGCATCGGCGCGCCGTCGCTGATCACAACAAGATGCCCTGCAATCACCGGGGCACTTGCAAGATGAAGACCGCCGCCATCGTTCCCATTCTCGTTGAGGGCGAGGCTGAGGCGACGCTGATCGTGGTCGGGCGTACGCGCGGCAAGCTGGTGCAGATGGCTGAAGCCGTGGGGCAATTCGTCTGCACGCAGTTCGAGCTCGCGCGGCTGGAAGAGTCGCGCAATCAGTTGCAGCAGGCGGAAATCAAAGCACTGCGCGCACAAATCTCGCCGCACTTCGTCTACAACGCGCTCAACACGATCTCCGCGCTCATCCGCACCGACCCGGAGGAAGCGCGCGAACTGCTTCAGGACTTCGCGGACTTCACGCGCTATTCGTTCCGCACGTCCGGCATGTACACCACGCTCGCCGAGGAACTGCGCAACATCGACCGGTACTTGACCATCGAAAACGCTCGTTTCGGCGGTCGGCTCGAGGTGCGGATGAAGATCGCGCCCGAGGTGCTGAGCGTCGTGGTGCCGTTCCTGATCATCCAGCCGCTGGTGGAAAACGCCGTCAAACACGGTCTGGCGAGCAAGCCGAGCGGTGGCTGCGTCACGGTGATCGCGCGGGACGACGGGCACGAAGCGTTGATCACGGTCGAGGACGACGGCATCGGCATGGATCCGCGGCAGCTCACCGACCTGCGCAACGCGCACCGCACTGGCGCGCACGTCGGGCTCGGCAACATCAACCAGCGGATGCGGCAGGTATTCGGCGAGGATTACGCGCTCACCGTCGAAACCGCGCCGGGTGCGGGGATGAAGGTCGCGTTGCGGGTGCCGAAGTTCAAGCTCGGCGTGCGGCCGAACATGCCGGACTACTCCGCCGACGTCCCGCAGCAGCCGCCCGCGCCGGTCGAGCCCGAACCGGAACCCGACGGAGTGCACGGCTCGCGTTCGGGAATGCTGCCCGCGCACTGAACTGGTTAGCCTGGGCAGATGAGCGTGACCGACAAGCTGACTTCCCGCCTTCCCGTGCTCGGCGACCGGGGCGACCGCAAGGACGTGGTCGCCGTCGTGAAGCTGCACGGCGTGATCACGCCGACGCCGTCGCCGCTGGCCCGCGGCGCGATCAACCTCGGTGCCGTCGAATCCGCGCTCACCAGGGCGTTCGCGCACGACCGGCTCAAGGCGGTCGCACTGCAGATCAACTCGCCCGGCGGCGCGCCGACGCAGTCCGGCCTGGTCGCGGAGCGGATCCGGCAGCTGGCCGACGAAAAGGGCGTGCCGGTCCTGGCGTTCGCCGAGGACGTCGCCGCGTCCGGCGGATACTGGCTCGCGTGCGCGGCCGACGAGATCTACGCGCACCGGACGTCCATGGTCGGTTCGATCGGCGTCATCAGCGGCGGGTTCGGGTTCACCGGGCTGCTCGAACGCTTCGGCATCGAGCGCAGGCTGCACACCGCGGGAGCGAACAAATCGCGGCTCGACCCGTTCAGCCCGGAGAAGCCCGAGGACGTCGAGTGGCTGAAGAGCATGCACAGCCAGCTGCACGAACTGTTCGTCGAATGGGTCAAGGAACGCCGCGGCGACCGGCTGACCGATTCCACCGATCTGTTCACCGGAGACGTCTGGCTCGGGCAGAAAGCCGTCGACCTCGGCCTCGTGGACGGGCTCGGTTCGCTGCGCGAGATCGTCACCAAGCGGTACCCCGGCGCGGAGATTTCCGTGGCCGAGCCCAAGAAACCGCTGCTCGCACGGCTCGGGATCGGTACCCCGGCGGCGGCGAGCGCGCTGCTGGACGCGGTCACCACGAAGGCGGCTTGGTCGCGTTTCGGGCTGTGACAGCTGGTGAGCGGCGACTCCGGTACGCCACTCACAAGCGGCTCTCTCGGCTGGGGTCTGGACAATGCACCTCGCAATCGGCAGGATGCGTCTCACTGTGAGTGCTCACGACGACACCCGGAAACTCATCGTCCTTGCCGTGGACGACGAGCTGGCCGGGCTGGACGAACTCAGCCACGGACTCCAGAACAACCCGCACATCCACCGCGTTTTCCAGGCCTCGGACGCCTCCGACGCGCTGCGGCTGTTCTCGCACGACGACCCGGAATTGGCTGCCCGGCGGGCAAGCGGCCTGCCGACGGTCGACGCCGTGTTCGCCGACATCGACATGCCCGGCCTGTCCGGGATGGAGATGTCGCGCGTGATCGCGGCGATGAACCCGTCGCCGGTGCTGGTGTTCGTCACCGGGCACGCCGAGGAAGCGGTGAACGCGTTCGACCTCGGCGCGGTCGACTACGTCCTGAAGCCGTTCCAGCAGGACCGGCTCGACCGGTCCGTCGCGCGCGTGCGCGAGAAGCTGGCCACGGTCGCGGGCCCGCCCGCCGGACAGGGCGGCGCCGAGCCGGTGAAGAACGACGACGAGGTCATCCCGGTCGAACTCGCCGGCACCACGAAGCTGATCCCGCGTTCGTCGGTCCGCTGGGTCGAGGCCCAAGGCGACTACGCGCGACTGTTCACCACCGAGGGCAGCCACCTGGTCCGGATCCCGCTCGCCCAGCTGGAGGAACGCTGGGAGAAGGCCGGATTCGTGCGGATCCACCGGTCGTTCCTGGTCGCGCTGCCGCTGATCACCGAAATGCGGATGGGCCAGGGCGGCTACCAGGTCGTGATCGGCAACGAGGAGAAAGTCCTGCCGGTCAGCAGGCGGCACACCCGGGCCTTGAAGGACCGCATCGTCGGTTCCGGCCGGGGCGGCTAGCCGTCGATGTCCTCGCCCGAAGACCCTTACCACCGGCTCTCGAACGGCGTCCGCGAACCGGACCCGACGCTGGGCGTGCGGCCGGAGGACCGCGCGGTGGTCGAACCGGTGCCGCCGGCTCCCGAACCCGCTCCGCGCTCCAGCGAACCCGCGCACGTGCGGCCGAAACGGGAAAAAGTGGTGCTCGCCGATTCGCGGCAGTCGTCCGGGCGGATGCGCGGGCGGGTCGAGCTGGAAGAGCAGACCAGCTGGGGAAAACTGCTGGTCCGCGACCTGGTGAAGGTGCAGTTGCGGACGTCGGTGTGGCTGGCCGTGTTCGTGCTGGTCGTGCTCGGGATGCTGCCCGCGTTGTTCTACTTCCTCCCGGCGGTCGCGCGGTTCACCGTGATCGGCATCCCGATCCCGTGGCTCGTGCTCGGCCTGCTTCCGTTCCCGTTCCTCTTCGCCGTCGGCCTCTGGTACAACCGGCTCGCCGAACGGCACGAACGCGACTTCGTCGACATGATCGAGAACTGACCCGCGCGGGGGATGCGCGCCGTGGTGGCGGCGCGTCGTCAAACCGTGTGGTCGTGCGAGGATTCACGCCGTGCAGCTGACCCCGTGGACGTTGACCGGCTTGGTGCTGGTCGCCTTCGCGACGTTCTACCTCGGCTTCCGTTCGTCGCGCGGTGCCACCAGCACGCACGATTTCCTCGTCGCCCGCCGCACCGTGCGCTCCAGCCGCAACGCCGCGGCGATTTCCGGCGAATACCTGTCGGCGGCGTCGTTCCTCGGCGTCGCGGGCATGGTGCTCAAGCAAGGTGCCGACGCGACCTGGTACCCGATCGGCTTCACCGCCGGGTATCTCGCGCTGATGCTCTTCGTCGCCGCACCGCTGCGCCGGTCCGGCGCGTACACGCTGCCGGACTTCGTGGAGGCCCGGCTCGGCTCGATCGGGCTGCGCCGGTTCGCGACCGCGGGTGCGGTGTTCATCGGGATTCTTTACATGGTCCCGCAGCTGCAGGGCGCGGGGCTGACGCTCGCGCAGATCGTTCCGGTACCGGCGTGGGTCGGCGCGTTGGTGGTCATCGTCTTGGTCGCGGGCAACGTGATGGCCGGCGGGATGCGTGCGATCACCGTGGTCCAGGCGTTCCAGTACTGGCTCAAGCTGTTCGCGATCGCCGTGCCGACTTTCGTACTGTGCATGGTTTTCTTCTCCGGCGGCGGCCCGGGCGGCTTTCGTGCGCTCGGTGCGCCCGCGCCGCCGGTGTTTCCGTCGGAAACCAAGGTGACGGTGCAAACCGACGTCACCGTGAAGGTCACCACCGAGACGTTCTTCTACGCACACGGCCACATCGACGGCGGTCCCGCGGGCGGCATGGCGCGCTGGTCGCCGCTCGTGCCGCACAAGGTGTCCTCGGGCACGACGCTGGAATTCGCCGCGGGCACGCCGGTGCCGATCGTGAGCGACGCGCCCACGTCGAACGACGCGTGGCTGCATCCGGCGTCGAACGGCATCACCGACCTGCTGCAGACGTACTCGCTGATTTTCGCGCTGTTCCTCGGCACCATGGGCCTGCCGCACGTGCTGGTCCGCTTCTACACCAACCCCGACGGCAAGGCTGCGCGCCGAACGACCGTGCACGTGCTGTTGCTGCTCGGGCTGTTCTACCTGTTCCCGACGATGCTGGGCGCGCTCTCGCGGATGTACGTGCCGCAACTGCTGCTCACCGGCAACACCGACGCCGCCGTGCTGCTGCTGCCGACCGCGGTGTTGCCGGGTTGGCCAGGGCAGATCCTCGCCGCGGTGGTGGCGGCGGGCGCGTTCGCGGCGTTCCTGTCGAGCTGCTCGGGACTGCTGGTGAGCGTGGCCGGGGTGGTGTCGACGGACCTGCTGCCGGGCCGGGTCAAGGATTTCCGGGTCGCGACCCTGCTGGTCGCGATATGCCCGATGGTGCTCACGCTGATCTTCCGCACCGAGGACATCTCGCTGTCGATCGGGATGACGTTCGCGCTCGCCGCGTCGACGTTCAGCCCGCTGCTGCTGCTCGGCATCTGGTGGCGCAAGCTCAGCTGGCCGGGCGCGCTGGCCGGGATGGTCGTCGGCGGCGGGCTGGTGCTCGGCGCGCTGGCGTACAACATCGTGTGCGAGTACACCGGAGACAAGATGCCGTGGTTCACCGTGCAGCCCGCGCTGATCTCGGTGCCCGCGGCGTTCCTGGCGACCTACGTGGTGAGCAGGCTGACCCGGTCCGGCCGCCCGGAACTGGTGAACGACATCATGCTGCGCCTGCACGCCCCCGACCCGCTCGGCCTGATGCGCGACCGCGCGGTCGCCCGCTTCGGCCAGGCCGACGAGAAGCTGCGCGCCAGCCGGGGACGACACCGCAAGGGATAGCGGTTAGCGTTCCTCACACGCGTACAACGTCATGACATGGGAGCATGGAACCTGTGGTGAGCCCTGCTGAAATTCCGACCGCTGAAGTCCGCGACCTTCCCGCGGACGTCGCACTGCTCGACGTCCGCGAGGACGACGAGTGGGCCGCCGGGCACGCCCCCGCCGCGGTGCACATCCCGCTCGGCGAACTGCCCGCGCGCGTCGGCGAACTCGCCGAATTCCCCGAGGACAACCCGGTCTACGTCATCTGCCGCTCCGGCGGCCGCTCGGCGCGCGCCGCGGCCTGGCTGAACGCCAGCGGCTGGGACGCGGTCAACGTCGCGGGCGGCATGGGAGCCTGGGCCCGCGAAGGCCGTCGCATGGTGAGCGAAAACCCCGACACTGAACCCGAGGTTCTCTGACGGATGCCTGCCCAGTCTGTTCCCGAGCCGCCGGAGTCCGCGGACCCGGCGTCGTTCGTTCCTGGCTTCGGCCGCGACGAAGGGGACGCTGGGGACGGTGCCCGGCCGGGTTCTGGGTCGCCGGTTGAGGCTGGCGGTTCTTCGGGGGGTTATGGGCAGCCTTCTGGCGTGGGCCATGCCGGGTCGGCTGGGGCTTCGCAGTCTCAGCCTGGCCAGGCTGGTGGTGCGGACGCGGAGTCGACTGGGCGCGAGCAGTTCGCCGCGCAGTCGTATCCGGCTCAGCCTGGCCCCGCGCAGTCGTATCCCGTTCAGCCCGGCAGCGCGAGTGCGCAGCCCACCGGCTTTGCCCAGCCGGGCCCGCCGCCGCAATCCGGTGCGCAGCCGTATCCCGGCGGTGCTGCCCAGCCAGGCATGCCTCCGTACCCCGGCCACTGGGCGCAGCCGCAAGCCGGGCCCGCGCATCCCGGCCAGCAGTTCGCCAATCCGTACCAGCCGCAGTACCCCGCGCATCCGCAATACCCGGCGCAGGCGTACCCGCGCCCGTTCACCGCCGCCCCGCAAGGCGCGGTCCACCGACCGGCTCAGCAACAGCCGCAGCCGATTCCGCCGAAGCGCGCGGCCAAACTGCGCTGGGTCGCCTCCCCGCCGCCGAGTGCCGTCCGCCGTCGCCGCGCCGTGCCTGCGACGCCCTATTCCGGTCCGCCGTCCTATCCGGTGCCGCCGCGATGGGGCTTCCCGAATCTCACCTGGCGCCGTCCGACGAACGTGCCCGGCACCGCGTCCGGCGAGGTCCGGCCGATCGACCGGATTCCGGTGCTCGCGCGGAGCCTCACGACGATCCTCTGGACGTTCGCCGTCCTCGCGGTGATCGCGGCGGTGGCGGAGATCTGGCGGTACGCGCTCCTCGTCGAAAGCCGCGATTCCGCGCTGAACACCAGCGTCGTCGGGTTCTCCGATGCGTTCGTGATGCTCGCCGGGCTGCTCACCACGATCTTCTCGCTGCTGCCAGCGGGACTCTCGGTTTGGTGGCTGCTGGTCGCCCGGCAAGCCGCCGCCGACGAAGCCGGTGAAGCGCCGCCGCGGCCGGTCTGGCAGGTGCTCGTGAGCGTGCTGGTGCCGATCGTGAACCTGCCGCTCGCGTTGTCCGTGGTCAGCGAACTGGAGCACGCCGTGCTCCGCCGCCCCCGCGACGCGCGGCCGAAGCCCTCGCGGCTCGTGCTCGGCTGGTGGGGCACGTGGCTGGCGAACTGGGTGCTGCTGGTCGTCACGATCATCTGGCGCATCCGGCCGGGCGTGCAGGCGATGGCGGACAGCGTCCTGCTGGTCGCGCTTACCGACCTCGCCGCGGCCGCGCTCGCGATCGTCACCGCGCTGGTGATCCGCCGGTTCTCGCATCTGCTGATGCCGATCGCCCCGGAACGGCTGCGCGACCTCCGCGTGCTCAAGATCGAGGGCGCGCCGGAGCCGGAACTGCGGACCGCGCGGCCGGTCGGCGCCGCGCGTTAAAGGTCGCCGAGCGCCGGTTCCAGCTGGCCGAACGCGACCGCCGCCGAGTTCCGGATCTGCTTCACCAGGTCGTCCATTGTGACGTCTTGCCAGATCAGCTGCCAGACGTCGTCGAACAGCAGACGCAGCACTGACGTGAGGTGCGCCCCGGCCGTCCGCGACAGCATTTCGCGGTCCGGGTGCCGGTCGAGCAGCGCGGCGACGAGCTGGTTTTCCCGGTCGGCGTGCATGTCCCGGAGCGCGGACGTGAGGCGTTCGCTTTGCCGCACCATCCGCACGAAGGACACGTCCGCGAACCCGAGCAGCGCGCTCGTCTTGTCCAGTTCGGCGAAGAACCCGTCCCGCACGGCGTCCAGCGCCGGCTTCTCCGGATCGGCCCGGACCAGGTCCGCGGGCCAGTCCACGAAATCCGTCCGGATGTCGAAGACCAGGTCTTCCTTCCGGCTGAAGTGATTCGTCACGGTCATCTTGGCGACGCGTGCCGCCTCCGCAACCTCGGCGATCGTGACCTGGTCGAACCCGCGCCGGATGAACAGCCGCGTCGCCACCGCCGAGATCGTCTGCCGGGTCTCCAGTTTCTTCTGCTCCCTGAGGCTCACCCCGGTCACTGTACTAGGTCCGACCTAAAATTGTGCTTGACCCATTAACTAGGTTCGACCTAATCTCAGGTCCGACCTAATGAAGGGGGTGACTCGACTCGATGACCACGCAGCTTCCGGTCTCCGATGCCGGGCTTCGCAGGCTCGGCGGGGTGCTGATCCTGGGCGCCGTGCTGTCGATCCTCGACGCGACGATCGTGTCGGTCGGGATCGGCGTGATGGCGCGTGACCTGGACAGTTCGCTGCCGACCGTGCAGTGGGTGGCGAGCGCGTACCTGCTGGCCGCCTCGCTCACCATCCCGCTGTCCGGCTGGCTCGCCGACCGATTCGGCGGCCGTCAGGTGTGGATCGTGGCCGTCGGCTTGTTCACGCTGGGCACAGTGCTGTGCGGGTTCGCCTGGTCAGCGCCGGCGTTGATCGCGTTCCGCGTACTGCACGGCCTAGGCGGCGGTCTCATGCAGCCAGTCGGTCAGGCGATCTTCGCGCAGGCGGCCGGCCCTCGGCTGGGCCGGATGATCGGCGTCGTCACGCTGCCCGCCACCGTCGCGCCCGTGCTGGGCCCGATGCTGGGCGGCGCACTCGTCCAGGATCTGGGCTGGCGCTGGCTGTTCTTCGGAATCGTCCCGTTCGGCGTCGCTACCTTGCTGCTCGCCGTCCGAGTGCTGCCGCGCGAGAAACCAACGGGCACGCGCGACCCGCTAGACGTCCGCGGCCTGCTATTGCTCCCGCCAGGACTCGGCGCACTCGGCTACGGCCTGGGCGAAGGCTCCACCGCGTTCGCCATCGCCGGTGCCGTGCTGCTCATCGCCTATGCCTGGCACGCCCGTCGTGTTGCGGTGCCGCTGCTGGACCTGAAGTTGTTCGCGCACAAGGCTTTCACTGTCGCGAGCGCGAGCACCTTCTTGCTGGGCGCGTCGCTGTACAGCTCGATGTTGCTGCTTCCGCTTTACTACCAACAAATCCAGCACACGTCCGCCCTAGCCGCCGGACTCCTCCTAGCGCCACAGGCCTTAGGCTCCGCCGTCGTCCTCATCGCAGGCGGGAAGCTGTTGGACCGCTTCGGCTCCCGAACCGTCATGCTCACCGGCATCGCACTGTCCCTCGTAGGCACCATCGCCTTCACCCAACTCGGAGATTCCCCAAGCCCGACCCTGTTGACAGTTTCGTTGCTGATCCGTGGGTTCGGCCTAGGCGCGACGGCCACCCCCGGCATGACGATGTTGTACACCTCGCTGGAACGCGCCCAAATCCCCCGAGCGGCGAGCGCGATCAACGTCGTCAACCGCATCGGCGGCTCGCTGGGCACAGCGTTGCTGGTAGCCGTCCTGCACGCGCAACCGCCTGGTGCCGCCGCCTTCGGTACCACTTTCACCTGGGCGCTAGGCCTCTCGCTGCTGAGCTTTATCCCCGTCCTCTTCTTCCCGAAAGGATCCCGCGCATGACGCTGCGCCTCCTGGCCGTGCACGCCCACCCCGATGACGAATCAAGCAAAGGCGCCGCGACGCTAGTCCGCTATGCACGCGAAGGCGTCGACGTCCTAGTAGCCACCTGTACCGGCGGCGAGCGCGGCGATGTACTCAACCCAACCTTGAACCGAGAGGACGTCCGACGGGATCTGCCTGCCATCCGCCGCCGAGAAATGGCTGATGCAGCAAGGATTCTCGGCATCCGGCAAACTTTCCTGGGCCACGAGGACTCGGGTATGACGGAACCTTCTCCCTGTGGAAGCTTTGCCGAAATCCCTTTAGCTGAAGCGACAAAACCACTGCTGGACCTGATGCGGGAATTCCGTCCACAGGTAGTGATCACCTACGACGAAACCGGCGGTTATCCACACCCCGACCACATCCGCACCCATGAGGTCACGACCGCCGCGTTCGACGAGTCCGACGACGGCACCCCGCGCAAGCTCTACTACCTGGCCACCCTCAGCCGATCCTGGTTCGAAGCCATGCACGAGGCGACCCTCGCCGCTGGCCAAGAGTCGATGATGGGCCCCGTCCTGGAAGAACTCCCGCCGACGGACGTGCTCACCGTGACCACCCGAATCCGCTGCGAAGAACACTTCGCGACCCGCGATGCCGCGTTGCGCGCGCACGCCACACAGATGGATCCGGCGCACCCGTTTTTCGCGCACTCCCGCGAGATCGAACGAAAAGCCTGGCCCTGGGAGGACTACTACCTGGCCCGCACGAACGGCCCGGTCGAGATCGGTGCGGGATTGGAGGACGACTTGTTCGCGGGTTTGCGGTGAGTGCGCTGCTCGGGGAGAGGCTCTCGGTTGCCCGCGCGGACTCGACGGTGGTTTCGGCGGGTGCGCCATGGTGAGTGCGGTGTGCCGGGCCGTTCGCGGGGTTGCGCTGAGGCCGCTGCCAGGTGATCGTTTCGGTGCGGCGGTGCGGCGGTGCGGCGGTGCGGCGGTGCGGCGGTGCGGCGGTGCGGCGGTGCGGCGGTGCGGCGGTGCGGAGGGAGATCTCGGCGGAAGCATCCATTGTGGACGGATCTCCGCCGGAGACCAGCGCGATTATCCAGCACTCACCACCCCAAACCCGCGAAATTCAGGCAGTCACTGGCAAACTCCGCAGCCCCCGGATCACGAACTCCGGCCGACGCTCCGGCACCGCCGCCAGTCGCAACTCCGGAAGTCGCTTCGTCAGCGCAGTCAACGCCGCCGCGATCTCCACCCGGGCCAGCGGCGCTCCGACGCAATAATGGATCCCCATCCCGAACCCGAGGTGTGCGTTCGGCGACCGGCCGACGTCCAGGGTGTCCGGAGCATCGAACACCTTCGGATCGCGCGCCGCGGCACCCAGCAACGCCCCGATCTTCGAGCCCTTCGCCACCCGATGACCGGCGATTTCCACCTCCTCCGTCGCCGTGCGCTCGAACAACTGCAACGGCGAATCGAAGCGGATCAGTTCTTCCACAGCCGAGTCCAGCAACGTTGGGTCGGACCTAAGCCGCTCCCATTCCGTGCGGTGGGTCAACAACGCGGTCACCCCGTTGCCGATCACGTTCACCGTCGCCTCGTGGCCCGCCATCAGCAGCAGGACCGCGGTGGCGACTACCTCGTCCGGGGTCAGTTCGCTCGCGGTCAGGTCCCGGACGATCCCGCGCGGGGAGCCAGCGACGACGTCGCGCAGGTAGGCCACGAAATCGGCCGCGGCTTGCTCGGCAGCGTCGCGGCCGTCCTCGGACAGGCCGTATTCGTACATCTTCACGATGGCGTTGCTCCACGCCACCAGCTGCGAGCCGTCCGAGGTCGGGACGCCTAACAGCTCCGCGATGACCGCGACCGGCAACGGCTGTGCCAGATGTTCCAGCAGGTCCGCGCTGCCGTCAGCGGCGATTTTCGCGGCCAGAGTGTCCACCATGGACTCCGCGAGTTCCGCGACCATCGGACGCAACCGCTGCACGTGGCCCCGGCCGAACTCGCCCGCGATGACGCGGCGCAGGCGGGTGTGCGCGGGCGGTTCGTTCTCCAGCAACGAGTTGCGGTGCAGCAGGTTGAACGATGCGAACCGTTCCAGCGGCTGCGCGTCGGTCCAGATTCGGCCTAGTCCGCGGTGCCGGAGAACGGCGGCGGACGCGGCGTGCGAAACCGTGATCGCGATGCCGAGGCCGTCATGCTGGTGCACCTCGCCTTCGGCGCGCAGCGCGGCGAACGCGGGATACGGGTCGGCGAGGAAGGCGGGATCGCGAGGGTCGAACACGAGCAGACTCTAACCCGCGAGCCCGCGTACCCAATCGCTTCGATAGCGTCTGACACCGAGTTCCAAGGAGGCTGAAATGGGTAAAGGCGCGCGTAAGAAGGGTCCCAAGCCGGACCGCAAGCCGAAGGTGCGCGACGTCTTCGTCGGGCAGCCGTTCGAGGGTCTGGCGGCGGAGCCGGAGCTGATCGCGTTGCGCGAGTTCGTCCCGTCGGCCACGGCGAAGCTCACGCTCGCCGACGGCGGCGACGTCACGCTCGGCACAGTGCTGCCCATGGCCGCCGCGGCGTTCGTTCGTTCGGACGGGGAGCGCTTCCTCGGCCTCCAGGTGCAGACGCGTTCCTCCGACATCAGCCGCGACCTCGGCCGCGCGCTGCGCTGGCTGCTCGAGGCCGGGCCGGGCGACGTGCTGTCAGTGCCGGACACGACGTCGCCGACCGACCCGGACGAGCACAACCGGCTCCAGGACCTGCTCGTGCCGAGCGCGGAGCTGCAGGTCGACCTCCACACCGACTTCGCCTGGTGGCTGCCCGAGGACGCGGACGCGACCGGCGACGTCGCGGTCTCCCTTGAGCGCGCCAACGCCGCGATCATGCCCACCGACCGGCTCGGTTCCGGCGCGTACTGGGTGCTCGCCGGCGAGAAGGCGCACCTGCGCTGGGTCCGCCCGGAGCCGGAGAACCTGCTGCTGCAAGCGCTTGCGCGACTGTCCGCGGCCGGCACGCTCGGCCTCGGCGAGGGCACCCGCTACGCCGGTTCGTTCCGCGCGCACGGCCTGCTCGTCCCGGTGTGGGACCTCGACCCCGAGGCGCACGCGCGGGAGTGGGCCGAGCCCAAGGAGCAGCTCGGCGCCCGGCTGGACGAGGCGCTCAAGTCGCTCGACTCGGAGCCGCTCAACGCCACCGAGCGGCGTGCCCGCGACGGTCTCATCGGGCGGCAGCTCACCATTCGCTGACACATCCACATGTGGACAACTCGACCTGAGTTGTCCACATGTGGGTAAGTCGATGGGACGATCACAGCGTGATCCTCCACATCTGCACCCGCGACGAGTGGGCCGCGGTGCCCGAAGACGGCGAATACCGCGCGCCTTCGCTCGAAGACGCCGGATTCATCCACTGCTCGGACCCTGGCACCGTCGCGCTGCCCGCCAACGCGCTTTTCCGCGGCCAAGACGGTCTGGTGCTGCTGGAAATCGACCCCAAGCTGGTCGACGCGCCCGTCCGCTGGGAGGACGGGGACCCGCCGGACCCGCGCGGAATCCAGTTTCCGCACATCTACGGCCCGATCCCGCGAAACGCTGTGGTCTCGGTACACGATTTCCCCACTGACTCCGGCGGTGCCTTGAAGCTGCCCGAGTCGCTTTCCGTGCGCTGACCTCAGTTGTCCACAGCTACGGAAAGTAGCGACGGAGACGGGACAACCCCGGGGGGCGCTCATGCGTGGTGGGGATGACGAGGAACCGTCGCTCGACGCGGTCATCCGGGGAGGGGGCGATACGGTGACAGCAGCCGCGTTGCCCCTCGCGAGCGGAGATCCGCCGTGGGCCGGGCCTCAGGCGGAAGCCGTCAACACCACCGCGGACTTCGGCGACTTCGTGCGCGAAGCCCTGCCCGGCCTGCTCCGCTACGGCCACGTGCTCACCGGAAATCCGCACGACGCCGCGGACCTGGTCCAGACCGTGCTCGAAAAGATGGGCGCGCGCTGGTCGTATGTGCAGCAGAAGACCGGCGACCCGCTGGCCTACGTGCGGCGTTCGATGGCGAACGCGCACGTCAGCCGCTGGCGCCGGACGCGGCGGGAGAACCTCGTCGCGGACCTGCCGGAGACCAGCCCGAGCGCGCCGAAGGATCCGTTCGAGCACGAGCCGCTGTGGCAGGCGCTGCGCGACCTCCCGCCGCGGCAGCGCACGGTGATGGTGTTGCGGTACTACGAAGGACTGTCCGAAGTGGAAATCGCCAAGGCGCTGGACATCAGCCAGGGGACGGTGAAAAGCCAAGCGAGCAAGGCCATCGCGTCCTTGCGGGCGAAACTGAAAAACCAGGAAGGAGGTGACGCGGGGTGAGCGAGTCCGACGATCTGGAACAGCGCCTCCGCGCCCTCCTCACGGACGACCGGCTGGCCGTCCAACCAACCGAGGACGCCGCGTCGGTCATCCTGGCGGGCGCACGTCGGCGGCGGCGCAGGCAGCGCGTCCTGACGTCCGCGGCCGGAGCGGCGTGCGTGCTCGCGGTCGCGTCGGCCGGTCTCGTGGTGATCCAGTTGCGCACGCCGCCGGCGGCGACTGACTTCACCGCCCAGCAAGTCGCGTCGGCCCAGCCCACGGTGCCTTCTTCGGTACCCGAGCCTCCTTCGAGCGCTGAATCGACGCAGGTGCAAGCGCCGGTCGAATCGTCGGAGCACGGTACGGCCGAACCGCCGGTGCCGCCCGCGCATCCGCACCACACGAAGCCGGCACCGCCGAAGACCACGCCGACGAAGGCCGCTTCCGGAGCGTTGGTGACCTCGGACGGCCTGGGCGCGGTGAAGCTCGGCATGACCGAGCAGCAGCTCACGGACCAGGGCATGAAGCTCACGGCGGTCAAAGAGTCGGCTGGCTGCACGTACTACGACGTCAGCGGCGCTGGCGTTCCCGCCGCGACAGCGGTCGTTTCGCCGGACAACGGCGTGGTCGCGGTGAAGCCTGACGGTGCCGCGCATACCCCGGAAGGCGTGGGCGACGGGACGCCGAAGGACCAGGTCACGTCGACCTATCCAGGTACGTCGGAGTCGGGGAGCGCGCTCGTTTCGCCGACCGGCGACCAGGGGGCGTATCACTTCACGCTGAATTCGGACGGGGCTGTCCAGGCCATCGAGGTCCGGGCGAAGACGCAGGACTGCGCCGGCTGAAAATTCCGCGGGCCGATGTCGATCTGGCTGTGCGCCGCTCGTGTAGCGGGTGACGGGCCGGCTCGCGGTCCGCGGAAGCGGAAGGACATTCCCGATGCGTTCGATCAGCGTCATCCTGAGCACCACCCTCGACGGCGTCGTGCAAGGCCCCGGTCGCGGCGATGAGGACACCCAGGACGGATTCGACCTGGGCGGCTGGGGCAACGGCTACGGCGACGACGTTATGGCGCGCGAGATGGGGAAGGGCATGGACCGGCCTGGGGACATGCTGTTCGGCCGGCGTACCTGGGAGGACTTCGCCACCGCGTGGGGGCCGCGGACGGACGGGAACGTGTTCACCGCGCACATGAACGCTGCGACGAAGTACGTCGTCTCCACCACCCTCGACAACGCCGGCGCCTGGCAGAACTCGGTGCTGCTGCGCGGCTCGGCGGTGGAGACTGTGGCTGAGCTGAAAGCCTCGCCCGGCAAGGACCTCGCGATCATCGGCAGCGTTTCGCTCGTGCGCTCGCTGCACGCCGCCGGACTGGTCGACACCTACACGTTGCTGATCCACCCGCTGACGCTCGGCAAGGGCTCGCGGCTTTTCGAGGGACCCGCGCCGCTGACCAAGTTCACGCTCGTCGGAAGCGTCGCGACCACCACCGGCGTGCTCATCGCGCACTACGCGCGGCACTGAAGTTATCCACAGGGGGAAGCCCGGTTGTCCACAATGGGGACAACCGGGCTTCCGGACGTGCTTGAGCTACTACAGCGCGCCACCCGCGACCGGGGGCATCCCGGCGTCCGCGCCGGCGTCGCCGACGGCCTCGCGGTGCAGGAACTTCTCGATCTCGTAGACGTTGTCACCCGCGCGGCGCGCGACCGTGACCAGCGTCGACATCTGGGAGATCTCCTCGACCTGCTCCTTGAGGAACCACTGGGTGAACTGCTCGCTGATGTAGTCCTCCTCGGCCCGGGCGGCCTTCGCGAGCGCGGAGATGTCGGCGGCGACCTCCTTCTCCTGCTCCAGCGCGAGCTCGATCAGCTCGAGCGGGGAGGAGAAGTCGTTGCGCACCTGGCCGGTGCCGGGGATCTCGACGTGGTGGTCCCGGTCGAGCATGTACTGGACGAGCGCCATCGCGTGATTGCGCTCCTCGACGGACTGCTTGTAGAAGTGCTTCGCGAGCTGCGGAAGGTCCTCGTTGTCGAACCAGACCGCGAGCGCGATGTACTGCTGGGAGGCGTTGAACTCGTTGTGGATCTGCGCCTGCAGCAGTTCGTAGAACTTAGAGCGCGGTTCTTTCTTCGTAGCGGCCATGTCCATCACGGTACGTCAATGTCCGATTGTTTTCCACTTTTGGCTGGTGATCTCCACCCTATTAGGGTTACCATTCCTCAAGAAGGAAATACTTATTTCGGTTAGCCTTCCCTTAATGTGTTTGCCCTTATTAAGGAAAGGCTAACTTCGCCCGCGCAGGGGTCAGTGCCGCTTCGGCGGGGGATCGCGGCGCACCGGGCACGACATGCAGCGCGGGCCGCCGCGTCCGGATCCCAGCTCGGACCCGGTGATCGGCAGCACCTCGATTCCCGCCTCGGTGAGCCGTTCGTTGGTCTCCGCGTTGCGTTCGTACCCCACGACCACGCCCGGGGCCAGTGCCAGCGTGTTGTTGCCGTCGTCCCACTGTTCGCGCTCCGCGGTGACCGGGTCGAGGCCGGTGTCGATCACCCGCAGCCGGTCGATCTCCATCGCCTCCGCGGCGGCTTCGAGGAATGGCGTCGGGCCGGCGACTTTCACGCCGCCGTCGCCAGTCGGTTTGATGGTGAACGCGGTCAGGGAATCGCGGGCGAGCGGATACATTACGACGGCATCGACATCGACCATCGTGCATACGGTGTCGAGATGCATCGTCGCGCGCGATTGTTCGATCGGCACCGCGACGACGGTATGCGCGAGTCCGTCGGCGAATACGGAACGGGCGAGCGATTCGGCGCCGGCCGGAGTGGTGCGTTCGCCGACGCCGATCGCGACGACACCGGGGGCCAGCAGCATCACGTCGCCGCCTTCGATCGGCGCGGAATGTGCGCCGTAAGCGCGGGCGGCGTGGCGGAATCGCGGGTGGTAGGCGTAAATCAGGTCGAGCAGCGCCGTCTCCCGCCGCCGTGCGGGCATGGTCAGCGACGAGATCGCGACGCGGTCGCCGATCCATGCCGACGAATCGCGGGTGAAAAGCAGATTGGGCAACGGATCGACGGCGAAGTCGCGCGGATTGTGCATCATCCGCACCAGCGACGCGCCCTCGGCGGACGGCAGCTCCTCGAACGTCATGCCCGCCATCAGGACCTCGGCGAGCGTGGGCGCGTCGACGCTCGTCAGATGCGACCTCAGCGAGTCCGCGAGGTCGTTTCCGAGACGACGGTCGTCCACCGCGGCGTGGACGCCGGCGGCGTGCGCGCGCTGATCTTCGAGCGCGGTGCGGAGAACGTCGGCCAGCAGCAGCACTTCGAC
Organism: Amycolatopsis sp. NPDC003676; assembly: GCF_053587275.1. Classification (NCBI taxonomy): domain Bacteria; kingdom Bacillati; phylum Actinomycetota; class Actinomycetes; order Pseudonocardiales; family Pseudonocardiaceae; genus Amycolatopsis; species Amycolatopsis sp. NPDC003676. The sequence goes on along the minus strand of NZ_JBSFNS010000038.1, from coordinate 55,481 downwards.
GCCGCGGCCGCGCAGGACGTCGGCGAACGCGTCGTGCTCCTGCTGCGCGCGGCTCACCCACGGGATGGAGTCGAAAAGAAGCTTGTCGTTGTTGCGGGGAGTGAGCCGTTTCAGCTCGTTTCCCGGCCGGTGCAACAGGACTGCCCGCAGCGGCCCGACTTCGCTGTCCACCCTGGGAGGTGCGGTCATCTCGCTCGTCTCGCTCACAAAACGGAGCCTAATGAGCGGGCATCACGGGAGCCAGGAAAGACGGCCTTTCAGCAACGAATAGCCGACGAAGGACACCACATCGAACAAAGTATGCGCGGCGATGAGCGGCCACAGCCGGTTGGTCCGCTGCCACACGCGGCCGAACACCAGGCCCATCACGAGGTTGCCGACGAACCCGCCGAACCCTTGGTACAGGTGGTAGGAACCGCGAAGTACCGCCGCGCCGAACAGCGACGCGTTCTCGCGCACGCCGAGTTGCCGCAGCCGCGTGAGCAGATAGCCGATCACGAGCACTTCCTCGGCGAAAGCGTTGCCGAACGCGGAAAGCGTCAGCGCGATCGGCCGCCACCAGGTATCGCCCAAAGTGGACGGTTGCACCGCGAGGCTGAAGCCGAGGTGATAGGAGATGAAGTACAGCGCGAGCCCGGGAATGCCGATCAGCGCGGCGATTCCGACGGTGATGAGCGCGTCGGAGCGGATGCGGCGGCTCAGGCCGATTTCCCGCAGCTTCAGCCCGGCCCGCCACAGCAGGTACAGCCCGAGCCCGCCCCAGCCGATCAGCTGCGCGGCGCTCAGCAGTTGCTGAAGCAGGTCCAGCAGGCTCGCGGCGGCGCGCGGAACGTTGAGCTGGACTTGCTGCTGCGCCAACGGGGTCGGGCGCAGCAGAGAGTCCACAAGGGACAGCAGACTGCGCGCACCGGACAGCCCGAGGGTGATGCCGAAGACGAGGACCAGCTCGATCTTGACCGCGCGCCGCTCGCGGGCGTCGGTGATCGGAGCCGGGAACGCCGGAAGTGTCGGATTGAGCCAGGAACGCAGGCCCGATGGCCCTCCGGAACGCTCTGTGGTGCGCATGAACGCACGCTACCGTCGGGGTATGCCGAGGACTATCGCCACCAACACGAAGGTCGAGCGCGCCGAGCTGGTCGCGTTCCTCAAGCAGCGGCACCACGCGATCCTGGTGACCACCCGCGCCGACGGACGGCCGCAGCTGTCCCCGAACACGTGCGGCGTCGACGACGAGGGCCGGATCGTCATCGCGACGTATCCGAAGCGCGCGAAGGCGGTGAACCTCCGGCGCAACTCCCAGGTGTCGGTGTGCGTGCTGTCGGACGAGTGGAACGGCCCGTGGGTGCAGGTCGACGGGACCGCGGAGGTGATCGACCTGCCGGATTCGGTCGAGCCGCTGGTCGACTACTTCCGCAGCATCTCCGGCGAGCACCCCAACTGGGACGAGTACCGCGAGGCCATGCGCAAGCAGGGCAAGAGCCTGATCCGGATCACGATCGACCGCTGGGGCCCGATCGCGACCGGCGGCTTCCCTCCGGAGCTGGCGGACGACTGACGCCTCAGTCCTCGCCGTGCTGGTGGCGCAGGAACGGGCAGCCGAGCAGCCGCCGCAGTTCCGCCGCCAGCTGCGGCGGGCTGTCGACTGTCCGGGAGAACGCGAGGCGGACGTCGTGGTCGCCCGCCGCCGATTCGACGCGCAGGCGCAGGCCGTACCGGTCGAGGCCGAGCGGGCGGATCCGGCCGCCGCGCAGGTCCGCGGGCAGGTGCCGGGCCAGTTGTTCCACCACGTCCGGATGGTCGCTTTCCAGGTGCCGCAGCCAGTCGGCCTCGTAGTCGTGGAACGGGTCCGGCGGGGCCGCGCTGAACATGTGCGGCCGCAGCGAATGCGTGCCCTCCGCGTCGGCCAGCACCAGCGACGCCGGGGTCAGCCGGAGCAGCGTGAGGCCGTGACCGACGTCGAGGAGCCGGTGGTCCGGCCGCTGTTCGGCGATCGACACCGCACGCGCGCGGGCCGACACCGCCGTCAGCGGCCGGAGCCATCCGGTGATCCACAGCAGGCCGCGGACCGGTTCCCGCAGCGCTACCGGGGCGTGGTCGGCGAGCTCGACCATGACGGCGAGCTCGCCGCGCTGAGCCTGCCGGGACGCGCACACCATCGGGTGCTCGTCCGGCAGAAGAATGCTGACGCTTCCGCTGTGGTGCACGTGATGCAGGACGGGCTCGACGCGTTCGGCTTCGCAGCCGGCGCTTTCGACGGTCGGCATGATCGTCGCCGGGCCGCCTCGGGTCGCGATCGTCTTGGCGCGTTCGGCGGGGTTCGGCGCGGGCGGGCGGCGCACGGATACGGGTGCCTCGGTCACGGCTCACCTCCTACTTAGGTGAGCCTAACCTGAATTGCCACGCCAAGGGAAGGGCGCGGGCGAAGATCACCCACGAGGCGGGAAACTGCTGGTCAGAGGATCGGCAGAACGGCGGGAACGGGCGGATTCGACCGAGAGGGTCGCTTGATCCTCTGTTGAGACGGCCTCAGAACGCGTCCGCTGAGCGAACGATTTTGTCCTCTTGCCGTACGCTACTAGCGTGTCAGTCGTGTCAAGCGCTGTGGAACTCACGCCCCCCGGCCCCCGTGGAATTCCTCCCCTGTTCGCGCGGCTCGTCGACGACTCGGCGCTCTTCCCGCCCGCGGACGTCGCGATGCCGGAGGCGCTTCGCGCGCACTTCGCATCGCGCGGCGGAGAACACGCCGGGGTGCTCGGAGTTTTCCTCTGCCAGGCCTCGCGGCTGCCGGAGCTGATCACCGAGCTGATCAAGATCAAACCCAAGGAGCCGCTGCCGCTGTCGCTGATCATCGACACCGGGCTCGGCGGCGTTCCGAAGGCGATCTCGATCGTCGAATCGCGCAGCGAGCTGCTGTCGCTGCGGATGGTGGAGATGCCCGCCCCGTCCGACGTCGACGAGGTGTGGCTCGAGCGCGTCTCGGAGTTCGTGCCCGAGGACGTCATCCGGGTCGTCGAACCGCGCCGCGGCGTCGGCTGGCTGGACGGCGTGCGCAACGTGATCGAGCACGGCAGCTGGCCGAAGATCCGCTGCGGCGGCAAGGCGGGGGAGAACTTCCCCAGCGTCGACGAGGTCGCCGACTTCCTGTCCGTGGTCAGCGGCTCGCCGGGGGCGTCGTTCAAGGCGACGAACAGCCTGCACCGCGCGGTCCGGCACGTCGACGCGGAGACCGGCTTCACGCATCACGGCTTCCTGAACCTGCTGGTCGCGTCGGCGCGCTGCCTCTCCGGCGGCGACGTCCGCGAAGCGCTGGAGTCGACCGACGGCAAGGCCCTCGCCGACGAGGCGCGCGCGTTGCCGGAGCCGGCCGCCAAGGCGGTGCGGGAGCTTTTCGGGTCGTACGCGGCGGCTTCGTTCGCCGAGCCGGTGGCCGACCTGGGTGAACTCGGACTGTTGTGAGCACGGAGGGGTCGCTGACCCTCGACCGCGGTCTGGCGCTGCTGCAGGCGGTGGCCGATTCGGGCGAGCAGGCGGCGACCATCTCCGAACTCGCGGTGACCATCGGCGCGAGCCGCGCGGCGGTGTACCGGCTGCTGGTGCCGTTGGCCGAACGCGGCCTGATCTGGCGAGACGGCACCAAGGTGCGGCTCGGCGTCGGAGTGCTGCGGCTGGCCGGTCAGGTGCTGCCACAGCTGCGCGAGGCCGCGCGGCCGGTGTTGCGCGAGCTGGCCGAGAAGGTCGGCGCTACGGCGCATCTGACGGTCGCGCAGGGCGATCACGCGCAGGCGGTCGCGGTGGTCGAGCCGTCGTGGACGAGTTATCACGTGGCTTACCGGGTCGGCAGCAGGCACGCGCTCGCTGCCGGTGCGGCGGGGCGGGCGATGGCATTGCGGCCCGGCGGCACTGACAAGTGGACCGTTTCGACGGGCGAGATCGAGGCTGGTGCTTCGGGGGTGGCCGCGCCGGTGCGCGGGGTGCCTGGGCTGCGGGCGAGCGTCGGGGTGATCTCGCTGGAGCCGTTGGCTTCGGACGAGGTCGGGCCGCTGGCGGTGGCGGCGGCGGTGAAGCTGGCCGAGGTGCTGCGGACCTAGCGGCGGGACGCGGCGACCAGCGGCCGGACCATGGTCAGCAGCAGCGCCAGGTCCACCGTGAACAGCAGCCGCTCGAACAGCCCGAGCGTCACTTCCTGCTGCGCGGGCCCGGTGATCAGGGTGAACACGAAACCGCCCAGCACCACCGCCACGCTGGCGAAACTCGCGGCGGCCAGCCAGCGGATCGTGGTGCGGCGCGGCTCCCACGGACACGCGCGACCGCCGCGCCGGGTCAGCAGCCAGGCGGCCGTGGGGAGCGCGAGGAACGCGGTGAGGGCGGCGGCGTTGTGCAGCTGGCCGTCGAAGGAACGGGCTTCGCCGTTCGGGTCGACGGGGACTGTCGCGCAGATCGTGAGGCCGGCGCACCAGACGCCGAGCAGGAGGACGACCGCGGGCGAGCGGCGAGCCTTGACGAGCCCGGCCAGCAACGCCAGCGAACCCAGCGCGAGGGCCAGGCACATGAAGGCGAACAGCCGCGCGGCCGAGTGGTCGCCGAGCCTGCCGTAGACGTACTCCGACAGCGTCTGCCAGATCGGGCTGATTTGCGCGGAGAGCCGCAGGTGCAGATCCGTCGCGATGAGCACGGCCGCCCCGATGCCGACCAGCGCGAGCCTGCCGTGCACCGGCGAAACCGGCGATACGGCGGCGCGGGAAGGGGTCGGCACGGGCACTCCTCGGCGGTCATGGCGGAGGCCATGGCGTCACCGGGGGTTCACCTGGTCCTCGTTCGGGGGTTCCGAAGAGGTTACCTGGCGTTCCTGTGAAACCGCGGTTACCAGAGCAGCTGGGCCAGCGCGAACGCGGCGAAACCGGCGAACACGAACCCGGCGACCCGCTGGATCAGCTTGGGCCGGATCCGGTCGCGGATCTTGGAGCCGATGAACACCGCCAGCCCGGCGACCGACACCAGCGCGGCGAACGCGCCGACCCCGACCGCGAACGGGTTGCCGAGGCGGGCGACGAGACCGGCGGTCGCCAGCTGCGAGGCGTCGCCCCACTCGGCGGCGAAGAGCACGCCGAACGACGTGAGCGCGGAGCGCAGGAACGAAACCGGCCCGGGGCCGGAGCGGGAGGCGTCCTCGCCCGCTTCGCTGCCTTCGCTGAAGCCCTCGCGCAGCAGCAGGAACGCGCCGACGCCGAACATCGCGGCGACCAGCACCGAAACAAGGGTTTCCGGCAAGAGCGTGAGCAGACTGCCGAAAGCGACCGCGATCACGCATTGCACGGCGAATGCCACGCATACTCCGGCGAATACCGGCCAGGCGCGGAAACGGGTGGTGAGCACGAGGGTCGCGACGAGCGTCTTGTCCGGCAGCTCGACGGCCAGTACCAGGCCGAACGCGCTGAACAGAGCGATCAATGCGGGAGACATGGGTTCGTGCTCACCCCTTTCACTGCAACGATAAAGGGGAGGTTCAGAAAACCGCAAGCTGATGGGTTTCGCGAATTGCCTGATAAGGTCGGCAGAATGCTGCCCGCCGGTTAGCCGGATAATTTTTTTCGGTGCGCCGAATTCTGTTTTCCGGCTGCGGTACGGTGCGGGTCATGTCTGCTGACCACGTCGTCGTCATCACCACCGTCGACTCCGAGGCCGCCGCGCGCACCATCGCCGCGAGCGCCATCGAGGCCCGGCTCGCCGCGTGCGCCCAGATCGTGGGGCCGATCACCAGCGTTTTCCGGTGGGAGGACGAGGTGCAGACGGCGGCCGAATGGCGGGTCGAGTGCAAGACGGCCGCGGACCGGTCCGGCGCGCTGGAGGAGTTCCTGAACGTGCGGCATCCGTACGACTTGCCCGAGGTCGTCGTCACGCCGATCGTCGGCGGCAGCCCGCGGTACCTGTCGTGGCTCGTGGAGGAGACGCGCTAGCCGCCACCTGATCGGGGGTAGCTCGGCTCGTTCCCTTCGCTGGGTTTAGGCAGGTCGGCGGGACGTTGGTCCCGGCTTGTTCAGGACGTGTTGAACTGGCTGGCGAGGGTGTCCGCGCGGAGGATCGAACTCGTGGATGTCCTTGAGCTCGCGCGGTGGCAGTTCGGCATCACCACCGTCTACCACTTCCTGATGGTCCCGCTGACCATCGGACTTTCGGTGCTGGTCGCGGCCATGCAGACGGCATGGGTGCGCACCGGCAAGCTGCGGCACCTCAAGATGACGAAGTTCTGGGGCAAGCTGCTGCTCGTCAACTTCGCCATGGGCGTCGTGACCGGGATCGTGCAGGAGTTCCAGTTCGGGATGAGCTGGAGCGCCTACTCCCGGTTCGTCGGCGACGTGTTCGGCGCGCCGCTCGCCATGGAAGGCCTCCTCGCGTTCTTCGTCGAATCGGTCTTCCTCGGGCTGTGGATCTTCGGCTGGGACCGGCTGCCCAAGCGTGTGCACCTGGCCTGTGCCTGGGCGTTCTCGCTGGCCACGATGGCTTCGGCGTATTTCATCCTCGCCGCGAACTCGTGGATGCAGCATCCGGTGGGCGTCGAGTTCGTGAACGGTAAGCCGACGATGAACTCGATCGGCGCGGTGCTCACGAACAACACCGCGCTCGCCGCGATCCCGCACACGCTGGCCGGCGCGTTCTCGGTGGCGGCGGCGTTCCTGGTCGGCGTGGCCGGATGGCATCTGTGGCGGAAGCGTTCGTCTTCGGACGAGCACCGGGACGTCTGGCGCTCGTCGCTGCGCCTCGGCAGCTGGGTCGGCATCGTGGCGTTCGCGGTGCTGGCGATCACCGGCGACGCGCAGGGCAAGCTGATGTTCGAGCAGCAGCCGATGAAGATGGCGTCGGCGGAAGCGTTGTGCCACACGGAAAAGCCGGCGAGCTTCTCGATCATCGCGATCGGCGACGTGGCTAACGCCAACTGCGAGGACGTGAAGACGTTCAACGTGCCCGCGCTGCTGTCTTTCCTGGCGCACAACGACTTCTCGACCGAGGTCAAGGGCGTGGAGAACCTGGTTTCGGAATACCAGGCGAAATACGGCACGAACTACCCGAACGACCCGGCGCTCGGCTCGCTGGCCGGCAAGCCGATCGACTACGTGCCCAGTCTGCCGGTGACGTACTGGGGCTTCCGGATCATGATCGGCTTCGGCGCGATCTCGGCGGGCATCGGCCTGCTGGCCCTGTGGCTCACCCGGCGCGGCCGAATTCCTGGCGGACGCTGGTTCCCACTGATGGTGCTGGGCGGCATCGCGACGCCGTTCATCGGCAACAGCGCGGGCTGGATCTTCACGGAGATGGGGCGGCAGCCGTTCGTGGTCGCGCCCAATCCGACCGGCGTCGAGGGCATGTGGATGTTCACCGCGCAGGCGGTTTCGAAGCTGACCGTCGGTGAGATTCTGACGTCGCTGATCTCGCTGACGGTGCTGTACGCGGTGCTGGGTGTGGTGGAGCTGTACCTGATGCGCAAGTACATCCGGGGCGGGGTGGACGCGGTGATGCCGCCCGCTGCCTCTTCTGACTCCAAAGACTCGGACGGTTCGGATGATTCCGATGACCAGGCGCTTTCGTTCGCCTACTGACCCGGTGGAGCGGGCCGGGGTGCCGCCAGAAGACCCGGAGGGCCGGGTCTGGGCGCGGCTCGCTCCACTGGCCTGGACTGAGTGTCCGGGCGCTCCTGGGACGCCCCGTACCCAGCGTAATCGGGTCGTGGCTCTCGCGGGTTACCCACAGCGAATCTGTGGACAACTCGCTGGGTTGTGGATAACTCAGGGCCATCGTGGGGACAACCCGGTGGCCGATCGGATGACGCCGGCGGTCGCCGGACGAGGTGAGTGGGGATGACACTCGAAACGCTGTGGTTCGTGATCGTCGCGCTGTTCTGGCTGGGGTATCTCTTCCTCGAAGGATTCGACTTCGGCGTCGGGATGCTGCTGCCGGTCCTCGGGAAAACGAACACCGAGCGGCGCGTCCTCGTCAACACGATCGGGCCGGTCTGGGACGGCAACGAGGTCTGGCTGATCGTCGCGGCCGGGGCGACCTTCGCGGCGTTCCCCGGCTGGTACGCGTCGCTTTTCTCCGGCGCGTACCTCCCGCTGCTGATCGTCCTCATCGCGCTCATCGGGCGCGGCGTCGCGTTCGAGTACCGCGGCAAGGTCGACTCCGAACGCTGGCGGCGCGTCTGGGACCGCGTGATCATCATCGGTTCCTGGGTCCCGCCGCTCGGCGTCGGGCTGCTGCTCGCGACCACCGTCCTCGGCCTGCCGCTCGACGCGCAGGGCAACCGCGTCGGGTCGCCGTTCGAGTCGGTCCGGTGGGACACGCTGCTTGGCGCGGTCGCCATCGTCGGGTTCTCGCTCGTGCACGGCGCGGCGTTCCTCGCCCTGAAAACCACCGGTGACCTGCGCGAACGTGCGCGCACCCTGGCGCTGCGCATCCTCCCGGTCGGGCTGGCGCCGCTGGTTGCGTTCCTGGTGGTCGTCCAGGTCCGCGAAGGCAAACTGTGGACGCTCATCTCGCTGGTGATCGTCGTCCTCGCCGCGGCGGTGGCGTGGCTGCGGCTCCACGCCGACCGCGACGGACAGGCCTTCGCCGCGCTCGCGGTCGTCATCACGGGCGCCGCGGTGACCTTCTTTGGCGCGCTCTACCCGAACGTCCTTCCGTCCACATTGGACCCCGTGCACTCGCTGACCATCATGAACACCGCGGTCAGCCACTACACGCTCACAGTGATGACCTGGGTCGGCGCGTTCGGAGCGCCGGCGGTGCTGATCTACCAAGGCTGGACCTACTGGGTTTTCCGCAAACGCATCGGCGTCCAGCACATCCCGGCGGCGCACTGACCATGACTGAACTTCCCAGCCGCGCACCCCTTTCCGCCACCGGGTCCCCCATGGACCCAGTGCGGCTGGGCAAGGGTCCGCTCGGCGCGCTCTCGGCCCTGGGGCCGGCCGCGCGCCGAGCGCTGGCCCTGGTCGCGGTGCTGTCGTTCGGGAACGCGGTTTTCCTTGTCGGACAAGCTTTTCTGCTGGCGGACATCCTCGCGGACGTGGTCTCCCGGGGGCTGGGGGAAGGGGGCCGCACCGTCCAGTTGGCTGTTCTGTTCGCGCTCGTCGTGGGCCGGGCAGGCACCAGCTGGGCGGTGCGGGTTGTCTCCGCACGCGCCGCCGCGACCGCGCAACGCGATCTGCGCGCCCGCGTCGTCGACCACGCGTTGCGCCTCGGCCCGGAATGGCTGGCCCGGCGCGGCCACGGCGAACTCACGACGCTCGTCACGCGCGGCCTCGACGCACTCGACTCGTACTTCCGCGAGTACCTCCCGGCGCTCGTCACCGCCGCGGTCGTCCCGCTCGCGGCGGGCGCGGCGATCCTGTGGACAGATTGGCCCTCGGCGGTGATCATCGCCGCGACGGTCCCGCTGCTGCCGATGTTCGCCGTCCTGGTCGGAAAGTTCACCGCCGATCGCGTTTCCGGCGCGACGGACGCGGTGCACCGGATGTCCGGTCTGCTGCTCGAACTGGTGCGGGCATTGCCGGTGCTCACCGCGTTCCGGCGGGCCGACGCACAGGCCGAAACCGTGCGGAAACTGTCGGAACGGCATCGTCGCGCAACGCTCAAAACGTTGAAGGTCGCGTTCTCCTCGGCGTTCGTGCTGGAGCTCGCGGCGACGCTGTCGGTCGCGCTGGTGGCTGTCGTCATCGGCGTCCGGCTCGTCTCGGGATCGCTCCCGCTGGCGATCGGGCTCGGCGTGCTCATCCTCGCTCCCGAGTGCTACCAGCCGATTCGCGCGGTCGGCGCGGCGTTCCACGCGAGCGAGGACGGGGTGGAAGCAGTCCGCCGGGTGACTGCGGTACTCGCGGAGCCGGTGCCGGCCGAAGGGACGCGCCCCGCGCCCTGTGGATCGTTGGTTGTGTCCGACCTAAAAGTCGCCCGGCGCGGCGGATTCGCCCCGGACGGCGAGAGTTTCTCCGTTCAGCGCGGCCAGATCGTCTGGCTGCGAGCACCGAGCGGTGGCGGCAAATCGACAACTCTGGCGACGTTGCTGGGCTTCGTGCCGTCGTATGACGGATCGGTGATGGCCGGTGACGTCCCGCTCGCTGAAGCCGATCTCGAACGGTGGCGCGCTGGCATCGCGTGGGTTCCGCAGTCGCCGGTGTTCAGCGGCGGCACAGTACGGGAAGAACTTGCTGGTCCCGACGTCGACGCAGTGCTCAGCGAACTGGGCTTGCACGGTCTCGCCGACCGTCCGGTCGACCGGCTCTCCTTGGGACAACGCCAGCGCGTCGCCGTCGCTCGGGCGTTGCTGCGCGTTCAGTCTGGCGCGTGGTTGCTGCTGCTGGACGAGCCGACCGCGCACCTGGACGACGTCAACGCGCGGCGAGTGTTGGACGCTGTCGAGCGAGCCGTCGAAAACGGTGCGGCGGCGGTAATCGCTGCGCACGAACGTTCTGCCGCAGTAGCCGTTGCGGACTCAGCTCCTGCCGTGGTCGTTGAGTCCACTTCGGACATTCCTGATGCGCGCCCGATTCCCTGGCGCATGCTGCTTGACCGTCGGCTCTTCTCCGGCGCTTTCTTGGGTGCCTTGGCGCTCTTGGCCGGGATCGCCCTGACCGCGACCTCCGGTTGGCTGATCGCCAAAGCATCCCTGCAGCCGCCGATTCTGACCTTGACCGTGGCGGTCGTCGGGGTTCGCGCGTTCGGCCTGGGACGGGCCGGACTCCGGTACGTCGAACGGCTCGTGACGCACGACGCCGCCTTCCGCATCGCTGGCCGGTTGCGGGTTCGGCTGTGGAATGCGTTGGTGCGCTTGGGCCCGGCGCGCAGCCTCGAAGCTGGGGAGAGCCAGCGTCGGCTGGTGACGGACGTCGACACGGTGCGGGATTTGCTGCCGCGAGTTGTATCGCCGCCGATCGTGGTCGGGTTGGCCGCGGCCGGGGCTGTCGCGGTGCAGACGATGGTCTTGCCGTCGGCCGGTTTGGTGCTGGCCCTGACGGTGCTGATCGGCCTGGCAGCACCGGCAGTCGCGCTGCGCTTGGAACGTCGAGCGACCTCGGCCCTCGCTGCTGGACGGCGTGACGTCGCGGCGCGGGTATTGGTGTTGTTCTCGTCGGCGGCAGAGTTGCTCGCTTATGGCCGAGCGGCGTCGCGGCGTCGCGAGCTGGCTTCGACCGATACCCAACTGGCTGTGGATACCCGGCGACAGGCGTTCGGCGCTGGTGCGGCGGATGCGCTGATCACGCTGGCGACCGGGGCGGCTGCCGTGGTCAGCACGATGCTGGCCGCGGGGGCGGTCGGTCGCGGGGAGTTGGCGGGCGTGCTGGCGCCGTTGCTGGCGTTGGTGCCGTTGGCGTTGGCGGAGGTGCTGGCGTTGCTCCCGCAGGCGGCGCATTGGGACACGCTGCGGGCGGCTCGGGTTCGGCTTGGTGCGGTGGTTGGCGAGTCGGAGATTGGTGCTGCGCTGGACGGCGCGGTCGCTGGTGAAACCGCTGGAGCTGGTGGCCGCGAAGCAGCTCAGACGGGTGCTGAACCGGCGGACGAGCCAGCGTCCGTCGTTGCAGGACCGGACCTGGACGGCCCGGCCGCAGTCCGGTTGCGGGGCGCCGAGCTGGGCTGGCCTGGCGGCGAGGCGGTGTTGAAGGGCGTTGATCTGAGCGTGCCGACCGGGGCTTACGTGGCGGTCGTCGGGCCGAGCGGGGCCGGGAAGTCGACGCTGGTGGCGGCCTTGCTGGGGTTCCTTGAGCCTCGGGCGGGCGAGGTTGTCGCGCCCGGCAAGGTGGCTTGGGCGCCGCAGGAGCCGATGTTGGTTTCGACGACTGTCGCGGAGAATTTGCGGCTCGCGGATCCGCTGGCTGAGACGTCGGATTTGCGCCGGGCGCTGGATCAGGCGGAGTTGCCGGACCTGGATTTGGCGACGGTGCTCGACAGCGCTGGGGCCGGGTTGTCGGGCGGGCAGGCGCAGCGGGTCGCGTTGGCGCGGGCGTTGCTGGCGGCTCCGTCGGCCGGGTTGGTGTTGCTTGACGAGCCGACGTCGCACCTCGACGAGCCGACCGCGCGGGCGTTACGGGCGACGCTGCGTACGGAGCTTGCTGGACGGACGGTCGTGCACGTAACGCACAATGCGGATGAAGAGCTGCAAGCGGACATTGTTTTCGAGGTTCGGGACGGACGCGTCGTGCGGCGGGCGTTGCCGCGGGTGCCGGCGTGACGGAGGGTTGTTGGTGACGGTCACGATTTCGGGTCTGGGGCAGGGGGCCGCGCTAAGGTCGGAGTTGCTCATGGACCCGACACTTGCCGCGCGCGCACTTTCCGCGGCCACGGAGATCACCAGCACCGCGCTGTCCGGGGACGACCCGGAAGCGGTGCTGGAAACAGTCGTGGCCAGGGCTGTTGAGCTCGCGGATGCCGACCTCGGACTGGCGATGGTCAGCGCCGACGACGGCCGCGTCGTGGTCGAAGCGGCGTACGGCATCGACGGCTTGCTCGCGGAGGTGCCGACAGGCGACGCCGAACGCGGAGCGGTCGGGGAGCTGCGCGGGCTGACGCTGGAAACGGACTCCGCGGCGGGCCAGGTCGCGCGCGGCAGCGAGCCGATCGCGGCGGAGGACTTCATCGTCGATCCGCGCACGGCACCGTATGTGCCGGATGAACTGCGTGGGTATGGGCCGTTCGCAGCCGCGCCATTCGGATCCGGCGGACGGGTGCTTGGCGCGCTCACGGTGTATCGGCGGAAGGGGCGCGAGCCGTTTTCCGCAGGCACGGTCGAAATGCTCGCGGCGTTCGCGGCGCAAGCTGGAGTCGTACTCGCGCTGGCGGAAGGCGCGAACGCGCGACACCGCGTGACTCTGTACCAGGAGCGCGAGCGCATCGCCCGCGAGCTGCACGACGTGATCGTGCAACGGCTTTACGGCACCGGGATGCAGCTGGACCGGGTGCGCCGCAACATGCGCAAACGCTTCGCACAGGCCGACGGGGCCCGGCTGTCCGACGCGATCGACCAGCTGGACCAGACCATCGAGGAAATCCGCGGCACCGTGCGAGCCTTGCGCTCGCCGGAGCCGCGCCACGACCCCGGCACCCCGACCGACCTCGCCGAATCCGCGCGCGGCGAGGTCCGCATCGCCGGCGAACTGCTCGGATATCCGCCGACCCTGGAGTTGTCGGGCGAGTTCGCCGACATCCCGGCCGAACGAGCCGACCACATCCGCGCGGCGCTGCGCGAGGCACTGTCCAATGTGGTCCGACACTCCGGTGCTAGCGAGACCCGCGTGACGTTGACTCGTGATGCTGAGGGCGTGAAGCTTCGGGTGCGGGATAACGGATCCGGGGTGCCGCAAGGGGTCGCTACTAGGGGGTTGCGGCATCTGGCCGAGCGTGCTGATGCTGCTGGTGGGCGGTTTTTCCTCAATTCTTCGCCTAGTTTGGGGACGCTTGTCGCGTTTGATCTGCCGCTTGGGTGATCACGTTGTGGCGCAGGGGTTTCGGTGATCGTGTCGCGAAGGTGCTCGCCGCAGTTCCGGCGCGACGTCCGCAGCGAAGCTGCCGTGCCACGATGAGTCCACCTCGCCGCGACGGGGCCACGCCACGACGAAGCTGCCATGTCGAAATACGTGGTCGCTACACCGTGGCAAGGCCGTCACGCCAGGACGGTTCGCTGCATCGACCGCAGTGATGCGCAACGCAATAGCCCGCCCCGCGTTGAGCGCGCGTGGCAGTTACCGCGCTGAGTCGAGCGCGTCGCGGTAACCACATCGGACCGAGCTTGCCTTGCGTTGGACTCGCCTCGAACCTTGCCAGCCGCATTGTGTTGTGCAGCCCGGCACTGTGTCGTCGACCCCGCGTTGCGGCGACCTAAGTGCCGCGCCGAAATGCCATGTCGAAACGCTGCGGCGGCCCGATTTGCGGCGACCATGCGTCGTGTCGAGAAGCCATGCAGAAACGTCACGGCAGTCCGGTGTCGCGGCGACCTAGTCTTGCACCGAAACGCCACGTCGAAACGCAACGGCGGCCCGATGTCGCGACGACCAAGTGCCGCGCCGCAATGCTATGTCGACCCAGCATTGCAGCGACCCGGCACTGACTCAGCACTGTTCGGGTAGCCACCTCAAACCCACTGCCGAAACCAGCTGCCTCACAACCGTCCTCATCGGACCTGCCACTCGGATCGCAGCGAACGCACTGCGTCCCGCGTTTGTCCTGAATCGCTCGCAGCAAACACGCTGTCCCAACCTCGCGCCGCTGTGAACCCACCGCTGTGAACACACCGCGCACCAAGAGATTCAGCCTTCACGAGTCATCGAGCACGCTCCTTCCTCACATCTCCGTCTGCCACCGAGCCGTTTCCCATGGTAGCGAGAAATCGAACATCTATTCGGCACTCAATTGGGTGAATCAATCAACGGAAGTCGGCTACCCTCAGCTTCGTCTGGGACGCCGAGAACCCCGTACGCAGCAACGCGTACGGGGTTTGGGCGCGGAATCAGCAGAGGTCAGTCGCGGGCAGCGAAGAAAGCGCGAATGTCGCCGGCGAGGAGGTCGGGGCGTTCCAGGGCCGCGAAGTGACCGCCTTCCTCGAAGCGGCTCCAGTGCACGATGTTCGTGTTGTCGCGTTCGGCGAAGGTCTTGATCGTCTGGAAGTCGTCCTTGAACACCGCCACGCCGGTCCGCGCGTCGCTCACCCGCGGTTCGGCCTCCGCGCGGGCGTTCTCCAGATAGCTGCGGCTCATCCCGGAAGCGGCGTTGGCGAACCAGTTCACGCTCACCTCGAGCAGGATCTTTTCCAGCGGCACCAGCGAAGTCCCGTTGCCGAAGGAGTTGAACAGCTCGCTGTAGGCGAGTAATCCGATCGGGGAGTCACTGAGGCCGACGGAAACCGTTTGGGGACGCGAGGCGTTCATCGTGTTGTAGCCACCAACTGATTGAAACCATTGCATGTGCGCGAGACCGGCGTGGTCGGCCGGGTCGAGGCGCTCGAACTCCGCCGGGTCGCCGGACGGGAACGAGAACAACTGCAGGACATGCAGGCCGAGGAAACCGTCCGGGTTCACCAAGCCGAGCTCCCGGGCGACCATCGCGCCGTTGTCCGAGCCGTGGATTCCGTAGCTCTCGTACCCGAGGCCGCGCATCAGCCGGTCGTACGCGGCGGCGACGCGGGCGACTGTCCAGCCGGATTCGGCGACGGGCTGCGAGAAGCCGTAGCCGGGCGCGTCGGGGACGACGACGTCGAAGGCGTCCTCGGCGCGGCCGCCGTAAGCGACCGGGTCGACGAGGCGGTCGATCAGGTCGAGGTAGTCGACCGACGAGCCGGGATAGGTGTGCGCGAGCAGCAGCGGCGTCGCGCCGGGGTGGGCGGAGCGGACGTGGATGAAGTGGAACGTCTGGCCGTCGATCTCGGTGGTGAAGTGCGGGAAGGAGTTGATCCGGGCTTCGGCGGCGCGCCAGTCGAAGCTCCGCCACGCCTCGATCGCCGTTCGCAGGTAGGCGTTCGGGGTGCCGGCGTCCCAGTCGTCGGTCGGCGACGGCTGCGGCAGGCGGGTGCGGGCGAGGCGGTCGTGCAGGTCCGCGAGTTCGGCGTCGGTGACCTCAACGGTGAAGGGGCGGAGGGCGAGGGAGGCGGTTGCGTTCGTCATGAGAAGAACACTAGGAGGCTATTAGGTAGGATTAGTTCCTAATAGAATAAGGAGTTTCGATGGCCGATCCGACGGCGCGGTTGCTGGCGCTTCTCGCACTGCTTCAGAACGCGGCCGGGCGGAGCGGCAGGGAGTTGTCGGAACGCCTGGGCGTCTCGGCCCGGACGATCCGGCACGACGTCGAACGGCTGCGTGACCTGGGCTATCCCGTCGAGGCGACGCGCGGGAACGTCGGCGGCTACCGGCTCGGCTCTGGCGGAAAGCTGCCTCCGCTCCTGCTCGACGACGAGGAGGCGGTGGCGGTCACGGTCGGGCTGAGAGCCGCGGCGGGCATCTCCGGGATCGACGAGGCTGGCACGCGGGCGCTCGCGAAGCTTGAGCAGGTTCTGCCAATGCGGCTGCGCCCGACGGTCGACGCGCTGCGGTCGACGATCGACCGCGGTCCGGAGAACACGGGCACCGACGCGCCCGATCCGGAGGTCGACGGTGCCGTGCTGCAGGAGGTCGCGCGGGCGATCCGGCACGTCGAATGGCTCCGCTTCGACTACGCGGACGAGCTGCGGCTGGTCGAGCCGTACCGGTTGCTCAGCTGGCAACGGCGCTGGTACTTGGTCGCCCGCGATCCGCAGGACGGCAGCTGGGCGACCTACCGCATCGACCTGATGGAGCCGCGGATGCCGACCCGCCGCCGGTTCGAGCCGAATCCCTTGCCTGGCGGGGATTACACCGCTTTCGCGATGCGCACGATCGCGGCGAGCGGCTGGCTCGTGCACGCGCGCCTGCGCATCGACGCTCCTGCGGAGAAGGTGCTGTCGCGGATCAACCCGACGGTCGGCGTCGTCGAACCCATTGACGAGAACCGTTGCGTGCTCGTCACCGGTGCGGACAGTTTGGACACCGTAGCTGTCTACATCGGAATGCTGATGATGGACTTCACCGTCGAGTCGCCGCCGGAGCTGGTCCCGTTGCTGCAGTTGCTGTCCGAACGCTACGGCCGCGCCGTCGCGGGAAGCTGATTCACTTGCCGCGCCGGGCAATCCACGCCGCTGCTTGGGTGCGGCGCTGCATGCCGAGCTTCGCAAGCACGGACGTCACGTAGTTCTTCACCGTTTTCTCGGCGAGGAAAAGACGTTCGGCGATCTCGCGGTTCGACAGCCCCTGCCCGATCAGCTCCAGCACGTCGCGCTCGCGATCAGTGAGAGCGGCCAGCTCGTCGGTCGGCGGATGGCGCAGCTTGTCGAGCACGCGGGCGGTGCTGACCGGGTCGAGCAACGACCGCCCGGCGGCGACCTCGCGGACCGCGTTCACCACGTCCTGGCCGCGAACCTGCTTGAGCAGATACCCCGAAGCGCCCGCCATGATCGCGCCGACCATGGCCTCCTCGTCGTCGAACGCGGTGAGCATGAGACAGGCCGGCGGATTCGGCTTGGACCGCAGCTCGCGGCAGAGCGTGATGCCGTCGCCGTCACCAAGACGCACATCCACGACCGCGACATCCGGCTCGACGTGCATGGCCACCGCGAGCGCCTCCTCGACGCTCCCGGCCTCGGCGACCACCTCCAGGTCGGCCTCGTCGCTGAGCAGGTCGCGCAGGCCCCGCCGGACGAGTTCGTGGTCGTCTACCAGCAGCACCTGAATCGGCATATGTCCAGGTTACGGGCCGTGGGGCGGTTCGTCTGCCGGTGGTGCCGCACGACACCAGCGCGCAACGACGCCTCACCCAGGACTT
The DNA here is from genome assembly GCF_053587275.1 of Amycolatopsis sp. NPDC003676. NCBI lineage: Bacteria > Bacillati > Actinomycetota > Actinomycetes > Pseudonocardiales > Pseudonocardiaceae > Amycolatopsis > Amycolatopsis sp. NPDC003676. The sequence continues at coordinate 38,117 of NZ_JBSFNS010000038.1, read as the reverse complement.
GAGCCGTTGGAGCGCGGGCGTGAGCCGTTCCGACGTTCTCCCGCCAGCGTCTCGTCCAGCGTTGCGCGCAGCTTGGCCAGTTCGCTGTCCCGACCCCGTGAGCTCACCGACTCGAGGAGCGCCAGTCGCATCTCCTGGCGGTCGAAGTCGTCGGCCTCGCTCATCAGCCGTCCCACCGCGTTGCGGAAAGGGTCGTCGCTGTCGAGCAAATTCCGGCCGATCGGGATGTCGTAGGTGTGGATGTAATCGAGGACCGCTTTCACCTCCACTTTGTCCTGGCTCAGCATCATGGCGAGCAGGCTCACTTTGCCGGAGTCGATCACTTCGCTGAAAAAGCTGATGCGCTCACGGTCCATTTCGCGTTGCTCACGGTCGACTATGCGAGCCCGCCGGATCGTCTCGAGCGCGTGCCGGTGCAGCGAACCGGCACCGTTGAGGCGGAAGAGCGTGTCGGCCTTGCCCCACGAGATGGGGCCTTCGCTGACCGGGATCATCGGAGCGAGCAACCGGTCGGCGACGTCCGTGAGGTTTTCGACCTCGTCCAGCGCGGTGCGGTGCACGACTGGGCGCAGCCGGTCCTCAACACTGCTGCGGATGGCGTCGAGGTGATCGAACTTCGGGCGGTAGATCAGTGCGACTGGATCGGTGACCTGCCAGATCACCGAAATAGTCGCCTCGACGATGCCGCCTTCGTTCGCTGTTTCGAACACGCTCGTGAAGGTCATGCTGGTCGGCGAGATGTCGACCTCGTAGAGGTCCTTCACGTGCTTCGCCATGCTCAGCCCGAGCTTGTGCACACCGGTCGTGGCGCCAAGATGCAGATTTGTGCTGGCCCACATCCCGTCGTCGCAGCGGGCGACCAGGACGCGGTCGTGCTGCTTGCGCGATTGGTGGCGCAGGATGGCGGTGAAGGGACGAGGAAGCCGGCGTACCCCGTGCCAGGACTGGTAGGGCGATTCGTTCTCCATCTCATATTTCCTTCACAATCAGATCGAGTTGACGGGCGAGTACTTGAGAGTTTTCGCCGCGGGCGGCAAGATATTTTCGGAGGTCGTATCCAAATCTCCGGACAAAATCGGAGTCGCCGGTGAGGAGAGTGTGCAGCAGGTATCTGCTCTTCGCGGCTTCGCTGGCGGAGATGGTCGCCCAAGCGGCCTGGTTAGCCAGCCACCGCATCATCAGCGGTCGATACTTCAGGCTCGTCAGTAGCGCGGAACCGACCAGTCGGACCGCAGGCTTGTCGCGCTCAGTGAGCGGTTTCTCCGATCCGGCGACGAAAAGGGCCTTGATCGCGCACCGATAAGCCATGGTCTGGGCTTGTGCTCCTCCGGTAAGCAGCCACATCGCCGCGGTGCTCAGGACCAGGCTTCGATTATTGGGCTCGGCCAGCAGCGCCTGCACTGCCCTCGGGATCAAGCGCCGGAGGCTGTCGTCGCAGTTCTTGGTGAGCCGTCCCAGTTGTGTCATAGCGAATTCGGGATGAGCCTTTCCGAATTCGACTCCGCAGGCGATGGCAACCGCATGGCGATAGCAGGCTGGCGCGTTCGGCTGGCTCCAATGCCGCAAGACGTCCTTGATCTGCTGGACGTAGCCTGGGTTGGCGCAAAGCGAGCCCAGTACCGTCGCGGCCATGGTCTGACTGTGAGCGGGCTTGCTCGGGCCCAGCCAAGGAAAAACCCATCGCATCGGGTTGGGTTCCGCAGCGGAGGCCAGTGTGGTGCCGAACCGGGTCAGTGCGCTTTGTTGCGCCGGCGAAGCGCTGGCCAGTTCATCGGTGAGCGTGCACAGCCATTCTTGAATGACGGGCCGGACCCGTTCGAACTCGGTCCACACGTAGCTCAGCAGCAGTGGCCCCCAACCGGGCCGGCTGAACCGGACCGGCCCTAGTGCGAGGTTCGAAGACGAACTGGAGGCCGGGCACGCGATGTGTGCGTGGACAGAGTTCAGCCGGTCGCTTCTGCTCCGTTCGAGGAGATCGGGCGGCTGGTAGGGCCAGATTTCCCCGTTCTCCGGATTGGCCAGTACTTTTTCGAGTTTCTCCGCAGCCGAGGCGATCTTGTAATAAGGGCATCCTTCGAGCAAGGAAACGGTGATGGCGAGAGCTCTGCTGCTTACGTCGGGGTGCTCTCCGAACCATGCCTGGATGTCCTCGTCGGCACGTCTGGTCAACGTGGCTTTCACATCGGCCAGCGAATGCTCTCCCGCTTCGACCGCGGCCAACAGTCGAGCCACTTCCGCCGCATGGCGTGGTCCGCGATGCACGGGGGAGACGGTTTCGAGGTCGATCTCGCTGAGCAGTTCGGTCCGGCGGTCGTTCGAGATACCGCGCGCGGTCAGATGTGCCTGGACGACGGCGACCGCAGGGGGTGCGGCCAACTCGGCGACGTATTTGGTGACGTTGCCTAGATCCGGATTTCCCAGGAAGGTCAGCACCAGATACGAGTCTTGCGATCGAAGACGCTCCGACAGTTGGTCCAGCGTGCGCTCGCAGTCTTCCGGTGACCAGTCGTTGGCGTCGTGATTCGCCCACAAGTAGCCGGTCGTGTTCGCTTGATGCGCCAGGAGATCTTTCGCGGGACGCGTCGGGTCGAGGTGGTGCAGCGACTCGAGGTTGAGATCGATGAGCAGACGGATCCCTGCGTGAGTTCGCCCGCAGGAATGCCCGGACAATACGACGAGATGCCGCTTCCGGAGGACGGCTGCTGCTTCGGCGAAGCGGGCTGGGAAGCAGAAAGCTTTGGCAGCTTGGGTGATTCGCTCCTCCGGCACCGGCCCTTCGACGAGGTTGGACTTGGTGCGTCGCGGCTCCTCCGGATTGAAGATCTGGACCAAATTCCCGTTGTGGTCGCCCTTGAAGTTCGCCCCGGTGACGGTCTGTGGTCCACCTCGCTCTTGGGGGAGCTCCTGGTCCTCGGCGGCCGGAACTTCGGTCTCCGGCGATTTGTCTGCCGGGCCTTCGACTGCGGGCGCTTCGGTTGCCGTAGTCACCGCGGCCCGCCAGGAACGTGGATGGTCGACTCGATCGGCCCGTAGTTCGACCCTTGCAGGCTGACCCCGTACACGTTTTCGGTGTGGAACTGCGGTGCCGGCCCGTTGCCACCAGGGTTCCGCGTGGCGCTTGGCGTGGAGGGCCGGCTGGATTTCGCGGGGTCGGGCAACGCGTCCGGATCGAGGCCGGGCGCCCAGACCCAGCCCTGTTCTCCGAACTCCTTGTGGCCGAGGCGCAAGGGTGCGAACTGGTCCGGGCGCAGGCGTTCGGTGTGCCTGCCTTTCACCGCGGCCCGATAAGCCTGGTCCGAAACCACTAGCGCCACCGGCACCTCGCGGCGGGTTTCAAGGTCCTCCACCAGTTCGTCGAACGCTTTCGCGGCCAGGAGCCGGGAGAGGTTGATCGTCGGCCGTTGGTAGCGCTCGCCCTCCGTCACGACGACTGGGGCGGTATGCACCGCCAGCCGCAGCCGAATCGCCGGGCGGTGCCGGCGGTTGTGCTGGTACAGCTTCGGCTGGAGCAAGTACGCGGCGTCGACCAGCGCGGGCAGGTCCTGCTCTGGAAAAGCCGACAGGGAGCCGTCTCCGGTGTAGGAGTAGTTGGCGCGTGCGGTCAGGTCGGCGCCGGACTCCGTCAATGCCGCCTCGACGAATTCTTTCGCTTCGCGTCGGAGGTCGTCGAGCTGATCGTCGTCGACCTTGGACGAGTCGACGATGTCGTAACCGAACAGCGCTTTCGAGCTGGGCATCGGCATGTTTTCTCCCCTTCCCGTGATCCGGTGCGGAGAGTCTTCGATACGACCTTGCCCGTCGACTACCGTCTCGTGGGTAGACAATGGATCGGAATCGTGCTATTCGTCACCGCTCGCCAAGCGCCCGTAAGCGAGGCAGATCACGCAGGACGAACAGCAGCCGTCCAGTGCGGACGACGCCGTCGGAGGTCAACCGGGCGAGCGCCGCGTCGACGGACTTGGGTGACGCGCCGACAGTCTGGGCAAGTTCGCGCCGGGAGAACCCGGTGATGGTGATGTGGCTCGGGCCGGTGCGGCCGAACGAGTCCGCCCACGAGAGCAGGGTTTGCGCGACTCTGCCCACCACGTCAACCGAGAGCTGGGTCAGCCGGGCCTGTTCGGCCCGCTGGAGCCGCAACCGGACCGCAGTCAGCAAGTACCGCATCGCCTGCGGGTGGCGGACAGTAAACGCACGAAATGCGGCTCCGGGGATCTCGGTGACGAAGCCTGGCCGTCTGCCGACGCCAGAAGCCGACCGCGGGCTTTTCTCCACCGCGCTGACTTCGCACATGAGTTCGCCGCGGCCGTAGATGCCGACGATCAGCTCGGTCCCGTCGACGTCCGCCACGGAGACCGTGACCAGGCCGGATTCGATGAGAAACACGCTTCCGTGCGGATCGTCTTGCCGGAAGAGCCGGGCACCGGTCCGGAAAGGACGGCGTACTCCCTGGCTCCTCAGCTCGTCGAGCGCGGCCTGCTCCATCCAGGTCGAGAACGCCGGCGGCGCACTATCCACGGGCTCAGTGTCTCTCACCCGATACGGCCAGGGAAGCGGCCGAGTCGGCGATTGATCCGGTTTCACCGGGCTAGCGGAGGGAACCTCTTCTCATTCCGGTCCACCTTCGCGTTCGCCGCTTCCAGCAGGTCGATTCCCAGCACATCCGCGAGCCGGACCAGGTACAGCATTACGTCGGCGATTTCGTCTTGGACGTTGAACTCCCGGGTCGGGTCCGCGCGCCAGTTCGCGGCTTCCTCCGGGGTCAGCCACTGGAACAGGGCGATCAGCTCGCCTGCTTCGCCGGACAGGGCCATCGTCAGGTTTTTCGGGGTGTGGAACGGTTCCCAGTCCCGGGCGGCGGCGAAGTCGCGGAGGCGCTGGGTCAGGTCTTCTAGGGTCACTGGACCTGACTATCACGCGCAGTGCTCACCTGGGGTGTACGGGTTGGGCCGAAAAGAGTACGCCGTTGGCCCACACGCCGGTTACGGGCCATACGGCAGACTGTTCGCGTGAGCGTCCCCGACCCGGTCGAGTACACCGCCAAAATCGGTGCGGTTCTCGATACTGTGCGGCGGCTGCTCGACTCCGGCAGCCGCGCTGATCTCGCGCCGCTCGCTCGGCGGGCGGTGGACGACATCGTGGGCATGCTCGAGCAGCACGGCGACCTCGCGGCGGACCTTGAGGAGCGGCTTGACCAGGCGGTCGCCTTGTACGCGCGGGCTTGTGCGGCTCGGCCGCCGGAGCCGGGGCAGCTCGCGGACTGGGTGCTCGAAGCGGCGTTCAGCGGGCGGGCGGTCGCGGTGGCTGATTTCGCGGCCGCACTCGGGGGCGCCGGGCTCGCGCGGATGAAGTCCATTGTGGACGAAGTATTGCGCGTCAGGCAGCCCGAAAAGGTCGAGATCGCGCAGCGGCTGCAGGAGGAGATCGCGGAGGCCAGTGGGGACGTGGACGGGCTGGTCGCCATTCTCGCGGCCAAGCCGCCTCGGGTGGACGTCAGTCTCAAGATTGTCCGGGTGTTGCGGGCGGCTGGGCGGCACAGCGAGGCGATCGCTTACGCGGCGCGGGTGCTGACTCCGCAGCGGGCAGGGACGCGGCGACTGGCGGAGAAACCGCAGCGGGCGGAGGCGCGACTGCGGGCGGAGAAGCTACCGGCGGAAAAACCGCAGCGGACCGAGAAGCCTCAGCAGGTCGAGAAGCCGCAGCGGGCGGAGGCGCGGCTACAGGCAGAGAAGCCACCGGCGGAGAAGCAGCGGAAAGACGCACCGCAGCAAAAAGAAGACTCCATCCCCGAGTACCGCGAGCGAATCGAGCACCTGATCGCGCAAAAAGAAGCAGCCGCGTACCAGGAAGCAGCGCAGTGCCTCAAAAAACTGCGCACCCTGCACAAACAAGCGGGCACGGCGGAGGAGTTCACCGGCTACGTCGCCGAGCTGGTGAACGTCCACCGCCGCAAGACCCGGTTGCTCGCGGAGATCCGGGCGGCCCGGATCGCGCTTCCGAAGGGCTAGATCTCGGCCAGGGCGGCGCGGTAGGCGTCGAGGTCGTAGTCCAGCTGGTCTTCTTCCTCGGTTTCGGTCAACTGTCCTTCTAGGACAGTCACCAAGCGGTCGAGGACCTCGCCCCGGGAAAGGTCCTGCTGCAGCAGATTCTGCGCCGCGGTCCAGACTTCGGCGGGTTCGTCGTCCCACAGCTGGTCCACAATGGACGTCTCAAGGGCGAGACGCAGACCGTCGGCGCCGTCGAATTCTTCCGCGGCCAGGGACTCGTGATACTCCGGGTGGGCACCGATCACCAGCAGGCGGCGCTGTTCCGGGTCGCCTGGGTCCAAATCGGTCAGTTCTTCGTCACCGATCACTGTGGACAGTTCGGGCACCGCGAAACGGCGGCGTGCCACCACTTCGAGGGCTTCCTCGGCGGACTCGGTGCCGTCGAGGTAATCGCTGAAGTCGTCTTCGTCATCGTCCGAGAGGTACTCGCCGAGGTATTCGGTGACTTCTTCCAGCAACGCCGCGGTGGCGACCTCGGACAGCCCGGCGCGAGCGGCGGCCCAGCCTGCCCAAGAAAGCACGACCGGCGCGACGGCGTCCTCGTCTTCCAGCTCGTATTCGCCGTCCAGCAAGGATTCCAGAAAGCGCGCCAGCTTTTCCGGGCCGACGCGCAGCGGGTTCGCCGGTTCGGTGCGGCAGCCGTGGTCTACCAGCAGGTCGGCGATTTCGCGGGCGGCGTCGGCGTCCGGCAGGTTCGTGTCGGCGAGGAACTGAGTGACGGCGCCCTCGCGCTGTTCGGCGCTCCACTCGGCCACCGGCGGAACCTCCGAAGGCTCCGGCAGCGAACGCGCCCAGGTCAGCGCGATGGCGTGGAACCGGGTGTAGTCCTCGCCGACGTCCGGCTCGTCCAGGGCGTCCGTGGCGGCGATTCCGGACACCAGCAGCCGGTGCGCGTCGGCGGGTTCGATCTTTTCCAGTACGACCAGTTCGCCGTCTTCCTCGACCTGCGAGCGCATTTCGGCGAGCACCTCGTGCGGCTCCTCGATGACCACCAGGTCGCGCACCCGGCCGCCCTCGGTGAAGTCCAGCAGCGCGAGCAGGCCGAGCGAATGGTCGCCTCGGGAGAAGACGCACAGCAGCGACGACTCGTCGCCGTAAACGTCCCCGGTGCGCCAGCATTCGCCGACGCTGACCTGCCCGACCTCGGCGGCCCACTCCGGCTCCGGGATGCCGCGGCCGAGCACGACACCGAGCGCCTCGGCCGCCGCCGCACGCTCCTCTTCGGACTCGGCCAGCACCTTCAGCGCGGCCAGCAGCGCTGCCGCGCCAGGCGTGATCTTGCGCTGTGCGAACGCGATCAGCTCGAGTCCGAGCTGGCTTTCCGGTTCGTCCTCCACGACGACGTCCCGCCACTGCCCGACGACCTCGGAACCGAGCAGGTCGATGTCGAACGGACCGGGCTCGGCCGCGACCGCGGAGAAGTCCCGCAGCACGTCCTTGAACAGACCGTTGACGCTGGGGGCGGTGGGTAGGGAACTCTTCTTGCGCGCGCGGCTCACCGGACTCATGCCGCACATCTTGCCTGGACCGAAAGCTCAGGCCTCAGCTGGTCGGCTCCGCCGTGCTGCGTGCCTTGACGCGCCGTTCGCGCAGCGCGTCGTCGAAGTCGACGACGAACGCCCCCGCGGCCATCGCGACCAGCAGCGTCAATCCCAATACCGCGCCAACCCAGGTCAGGACGATAGTCAACATCGTGGCCTCCTTCGCAGGTCAAGTGCTCTCGTCCTGCTGCTTTCAGGGTCGCTTGCCGACCGGGCAGCTGGTATCGGCCAAGTGGTTACGAAGACGCTGGCCGATCGGTCAATTACCCGGCTGTCGGGAAGAAAGAGACCACTGAGAGGCGTGTGGGTGACGGTCAGAGTTTCCGCAGTCGAACACGGTTGATGGCGTGGTCGGCGTCCTTGCGGAGCACGAGCGTCGCGCGCGGCCGGGTCGGCTTGATGTTCTCCATCAGGTTCGGCTCGTTGATGGTGCGCCAGAGGTGCCGCGCTTCTTCGCGGGCCTCGTCGTCGTCCAAGCCGGCGAAGTGGTGGAAGTGCGACGCCGGGTCGGCGAACGCGGTGTGCCGCAGCTTCAGGAATCGCTCGACATACCAGTGCTCGATGTCGTCGATGTGCGCGTCGACGTAAATCGAAAAGTCGAACAGATCCGAAACGGTGAGGCTCGGGCCGGGCTGCAGGACGTTCAATCCCTCGATGATCAGGATGTCCGGCCGCTCCACGACCTGCTCCTGGTCTGGGAGGATGTCGTAGGCGAGGTGCGAGTACACCGGCGCGGACACCCGCTCGGCTCCGGACTTCACCTCGGTGACGAACCGCAGCAGCGCGCGCCGGTCGTAGCTTTCCGGGAAACCCTTGCGGTGCATGATTCCGCGCCGGGTCAGCTCGTCGCGCGAGTAGAGGAACCCGTCGGTCGTCACGAGGTCGACGCGCGGGTGGTCGGGCCAGCGGGCGAGCAGGGTGCGCAGGATCCGGGCGGTGGTCGACTTGCCGACCGCGACACTGCCCGCGACGCCGATCACGAACGGGGCTTTGGTGTTGCGACAGTCCTCGCCGAGGAACGTCGTGGTGGCCTCGTACAGCTGTTGCCGGGCCTTCACCTGGAGGTTGATCAGCCGCGAAAGCGGCAGGTACACGTCGGCGACCTCGGCGAGATCGATTTGTTCCCCGAGCCCGCGGAGCCGGACCAGCTCGTCCGCGGTCAGCGGCAGCGGAGTGGAGCTGCGCAGCTCCCGCCACTGTTCCCGATGCAGCTCTACATAAGGGCTGAGTTCACGGACCCGTGTGGGCATCGCACACTCCTCGGCCGTCGCCTGCGCTGGCTCCGTCTGCGCTACTTCCGTAACGCCGTATCAACGGTAGGGCTTACCGCGCGTGAACGCGCTGTGATGTGATGCACGCACCCCTGAACCGAGAGATATTCGCTTACCGAAGGTGACCGTTGGTCCCGAAAACTTCTTGCCACGCCGCGGCGACCTGACGGGCGCACGTGGCCGGCGCCACGCCGCCGACGCCAGTGCCGAGACCGGGCATCGCGATCGTTCGGACCGCGGAGGCGACCGAGCCGGAATCCAGCTGTCCGCGCTGCCACTGCAGGAACACCGCGCGCGCCGCGAGATACGGGTGGACGGTGTCCGCGGGCAGTCGTTCGCCGGGCTCGCGCATGGTCGGCGCACTGATCAGCCAAGCCGGTTCGGACTCGCCGGTCGGGACGATCACGGACTCGCCGATCGGCAGCTCACCGCCGTAAGAAGCCAAAACCGCGCTGCGCACGCTCTGCTCGATGCCGGGGAACGCCCGTGCGTAGACCGCGTCGATCCCGCCGCGCATCCAGCCGTAGGAATTGGCCGGGCTGACCACCGCCTGCGCGGCTATATCGAGCACCGAACCGCGGTGCACCCGGACGGAGCCGACGACGTCCGCCGCGGCGGAGGTCCACGCCGCGGCCAGCGGTTCATCGACGGCGCACAGCACCAATTCCGGCGTTCGGGGAGAACCCGGCGAAACGGCTTCCCCGTGCCCGGCGTGTGTGCCTGAGTCGGCGGTCACCGTGCAAGCATGGCAAAAAACGCCACCCGGCGTAACCGGTTTAACCACCGGCTGTCCGAGTGAAAAGCGCCACGCGCGCGGTCGCTAGCCTGACTCCCGTGTTGCGGATCGCGTATTTCGGCCCTCAGGGCACGTTCACCGAGCAGGCCGCCCGCGCGCTCGCGCCGGGCGAGGACCTGACCCCCTACGAGACCGTCCGGCTGGCGCTGCAGGCTGTCCGCGACGGCGCCGCGGACGCCGCGTGCGTGCCGATCGAGAACTCCGTCGAGGGCGTGGTCCCCGCGACGCTCGACGGGCTCAGCGACGGGGATCCGCTCGTCGCCACGGCCGAGACGATCCTGCCCATCCACTTCAGCGTGCTCAAACGGCCAGGCGGCGGCGAAATCCGCACCGTCGCGAGCCATCCGCACGCGCTCGCGCAGGTGCGCGAGTGGCTGGAGGAGAACCTGCCGGACGTCACCCCGGTCGCCTCGTCGTCCACCGCGGCGGCGGCCGTCGGCGTGGTCGAGGGCGATTTCGACGCGGCGGTGTCCGCGCCGGTCGCGATCGAGCACTACCCGCTGGAGGAGCTGGCGACCGGCGTCGCCGACGTCCGCGACGCGCAGACCCGGTTCCTGATGGTGCGTCGTCCCGGCGAACTGCCCGCGCCGACCGGAGCCGACCGCACGTCGATCGTCGCGGCCGCGGTCAACCGCACCGGGACGCTGTCCGATCTGCTGGTCGAACTGGCCGGCCGCGGGATCAACCTGACCCGGATCGACGCCCGGCCGACCCGCAACAACTTCGGCGAGTACCGGTTCTTCATCGACTTCGAGGGCCACGTCGCCGAACCGCGGATCATCGACGCGATGGCCGCCCTGCGCCGCCGCTCTCACCTGCGCTTTCTCGGTTCGTACCCGCGTGCGGACGAGGTCGCGGCCACGATTGAGGACGGCGCGGGGAACCAGGATTTCCTCGACGCGCAGGCGTGGGTCGACGCGGTTTTGAAGGGAGAAGGCGCATGAGGTTGCTGCTGGTCCGGCACGGACAGACCGAGGGCAACGTCCGCCGCGCGCTGGACACCGCGTTGCCCGGTCCGCCGCTCACCGAACTCGGCCGGGAGCAGGCCGCGGCGCTCGCTGAGCAGCTGAAATCCGAGCCGATCGTCGCGGTGTACGCGTCGGAAGCGGTTCGGGCGCAGCAGACCGCAGCGCCGCTGGCCGAGGCGTTCGGGTTCGACGTGCAGGTGATCGAGGGCGTCAAGGAGGTCGACGCCGGTGATCTCGAAGGCAACACCGACCTGGACTCGATCGGCGTCTACCTGCGCGTGGTTAAGGCCTGGACGGAAGGCGACCTGGACGTCTCGATCCCCGGCGGCGAGACCGGCACGCAGGTGCGGGACCGGATGCTCGGCGCGGCCAACGAGCTGCGGGCCAAGCACGAGGAAACTTCGCCGGACGGAGTAGTCGTGCTGGTCAGCCACGGCGGCGCGATCCGGCTCGCCGGGGAATGGCTGGCCGCCAACGTGCCCGCCGAACTGGCGAACGAGGCGCTGATCCCGAACACGAAGTTCGTCGAGCTGGAAGCCCGCGACCACGGATGGGAGTGCGTCCGCTGGGTCGACACCCGCCTTTCGTGAGCGGTTGATCACTCGTGCGGGGAAACGCTGAGTGAAGCCGGGGCCGGTGGGGAACTCACCGGATGCGGAGCAACCCCGTCCGGACCTGGCACGTCCTCCGGATGAAGGTTCCACCCAGTTCGGCGTTCACCAGCACAGCGAGGCGAGTGAGATGGCAAACACGAAGAAACCGTGGTTTTCCCTGGTCTTCCTGTCCGCAGTGGGCGCGTCGGGGGCGCTGCTGCTTTCCGCGTGCGGCCAGGGCGCTCCCGCCGCGAGCGGCCCGGCGAGTTCGGACACCCCGTCGAGCAGTCCGATGTCGTCGGCTTCGTCCGCCGCGTCGTCCGCTCCTTCTTCCGCGTCGTCCGCGCCCAGCGGCGGCTCGGGACCGGTCGAAAAGCCGCCCGCCGACAACGGCCTGTGCAAGGCGGGCGACGTTTCCCTGTCGCTCGGCGGCGGCGACGCCGGCGCGGGTTCGGAGTATCGGTCGCTGCTGATCAAGAACACCAGCGGCAAACCGTGCACTATCCAGGGCTTCCCCGGCGTTTCCTACGTCGGCGGCGAAAACGGGGCGCAGATCGGCCCGGCCGCCGATCGCGACGGCGCCAAGGGCGCGCCGGTGAAGCTGGCTCCCGGCCAGTCCGCCGCGGCCGACGTGCAGTTCGCGCAGGTGCGCAACTTCGACCCGGCGGTCTGCAAGCCGACCCAGGTCAAGGGCCTTCGCGTGTACCTGCCGCAGGAGACGGCGTCGAAGTTCGTGCCGCTCGACGGCCTCGGCTGCGCGGGCACGAACATCCCGGGCAAGCAGCTCGGCGTGAAAACCGTGCACAAGGCCTGACCAAAGCTCTGCGCGTGGGGGTCAGCCCCGCGCGCAGAGTTGTTCCGCCTGGACGACGGCGGCTTGCCCGTCGCGGTTGTCGAATCGGCTGCTGAGCACCATCTTGTTCACCGCTTCGAGGCTTTTGGCCAGCGGCTGGTAATTGCCGTCGAAGGTCGCCGCCGCCTTGGCCAGCTCCATCGCGCCGGTCACGCGGTGCACCGAATCGTCGGACATCCGGGTGAACTGCACCGCGTCGGCGCCCCCGGTGGTGTCCGGGATGTGCCCGGCGCGCGCGAACGCGGCACACGCGGCCGCCGCGTCGACATTCGCTCCGGCGCGCTGGCCGGACAGTCCCCACAGCAGCCCGACCACGCAGGTGCCGAGCACGAACCCGGCGACGGCGGCGAGGACGAGCGGGCGGCGGGCGGCAGGAGGCGGTGGCTCAACGTCGGTGTCGCGGTCGTCGTCCGGCAGCGGCGGAGTGTCGAGCGCAGTCATCACGTACCTCCGGGCGGCCGGGGTGAGGTGCTATTTCAGCACCAAAACCGCGCCGGATCACTGCTGCGAACGGGCTCCGTCCCCGGTCGAGGCCGTTTTGTCATCGAGCGGGCGGCCGCGCAGCGCGAACAGTGCATAAGCGGTCACGAACAGCAGCAGGACGCCGGAAGCGGTGAAGGTGTCGCCAGCCGAACCGAGCAGCTTGGTGAGCCATCCGCCGAGCAGCGCGCCGAGCGGAATCGCGCCCCAGACGACCGTCCGCCAGACGCCGAGCACACGGCCGAGGAGTTCGCCCGGCACGAGCGTGTGGCGCGCGGTCGCGAGCACCACGTTCACCGCCACCACCGCCGCCGCGAAGACGCCGAACAGCACCGCGGACACCACCGGCTGACGCACCAGGCCCATGCCGCCGAAGCCGAGTGCGCAGAACAACACCCCGCCGACCAGGACCGTTCGCCGTCCAATGCGCCGGACCAGTCGCGGCGTCAGCCCGGCTCCGAGCAGGCCACCGGCACCTCCGACGAAGGCGAAAGCACCGAAGGTGGCGTCGGACAAATGCAGGTCTTCCAGCGCGTACAGCACCAGCTGCGCCTGGGCCAGTTCGCTGATCAGGCTGAGCAGACCGGCGATCGCGAGCAGCCGCAGCAACAGCGAATGCCGCCTTAGCCAGCGGAAACCGTCCGCGAAATCCGCCCGGATGTGCGACTTGGTCTCCTGCCTCGGCCGGTAGCTGCCCGCCATGCCCAGCAGCACCGCGGCACCGACCGCGAACCCGACGGACGAGAGCAGGAACGGGAAGACCGCGAACATCGCGAAAGTGGCGCTGCCGACCGGGCCGCCGAGGAACGTCTGGCCGACGATCTCGCAGGCCTGCAGCTTGCTGTTGGCGCTCTCCAGCCGGTCCGCCTCGACCAGCGAGGGCGGCAGCACGTTCGCCGCGCTCTCCGCGACCGTTTCGGCGATGCCCACGAGCAGCGACGCGACGTAAATCGTCCAGATCTCCATCGCGGCGAACGCGAGCAGCGCGGTGACCGCGGCGACCACGACCGCGCGCATCGCGTTCGCGGCGATCATCGCCTTCTTGCGGTCGATCCGGTCGACGAGGGTTCCCGCCGGAATGGCGAACAGCAGCCACGGCAGGAACTGCACCGCCGACAGCGCGGCGATCTCGACCGGGTCGCGGGTCAGCGTGGTGGCCAGGAGCGGGAAAGCGACCTTGGCGATGCCGTCGGCGAGGTTCGACGTGCCGCTCGAAGCGAGCAGCCAGCGCAGCCGGCCGTCCGTCGTCCGATGCGACACAAACCACCTCACGAAAACTGGAAACTGCCTGATCAGGACAGTCTAAAGAGATCAGCCGCGTTCCGTGACGCTTTGGTGACCTTCGGTGTTTTCCGTGGTGGCGCTGCGTTGTTGATCAGGGAAGAGCAACGGGCTGACGGGGTTCCGCCGGAATCAGCCCCAGCCGAGTTCGTGCAGCCGCTCGTCGTCGATGCCGAAGTGGTGGCCGAGTTCGTGCATGACGGTGATCAGCACTTCCTCGACGACGTCGTCCTCGGTGTCGCAGATGTCGAGGATCGGCTCCCGGTAGATCGAGATCCGGTCCGGCAGCGCGCCGCTGTAGTGGCTGGTGCGCTCGGTGAGCGCGATGCCGTGGTAGAGCCCGAGGATGTCCGGCGCTTCCTCGTTGAACTCCTCGACCAGCACCACGACGTTGTCCATCGCCGCGGCGAACTCCGCGGGCACCTGGTCGAGCGCGTCGGCCACGAGTTCCTCGAACCGGGCCTGGCTCATCTCGACGGGCACTGCTCAGTTCCCGCCGGAACCGGAACTCGGCGGCGGGCTCTGCTGCTGGCTGGACGACCCGGAGGCCCCGCTCTTCACGCTGCCGGTGACCGCCTGGAATCCGCTGCCGTCCTGCAGCGTGGCCGCGACCTTGCAGTTGACCTTGGTGGACCCGGCGTCCCAGCTCTCCTGCTCGCGCGAGTCCCAGCCCAGCGTGAGCTTCTTCGAGGAGAGGTCGGAGCTGCCGGTGTAGTCCTTGGCCGCCTTGTTGCACTCGGTGTCGAGCCAGGACTTCTGGTCGTCCAGCTTCGGGTAGCCGTCCTTGAAGTGCGAGGCCAGGTCGAGGGTCGCGATCATTTCGTAGGAGTGCGGCTTGCTGCAGTCGACCGGATCGCCGACGCCCTTGCCGACCAGCGCGAGGCAGGTGCCCGGGGCCCACACCATCGACTGGTCCTGGGTCTTCGCCGCGCCCGTGGTGGGCTGCAGGCCGCCGCCCGGACCGGCGAACTGCAGGCCGCAGCGCAACTGGCGGTCGCCGCCGGACCACTGCGCCGACGTGGGCCGCAGCAGGTTGGTGGTGAGCTTGCCGTACGGGTCGAGCGGGTGGCCGAGGTACGGCCGCACGTCGCTGTTGCACTGCTGCTGGGCGATGTCCTGCCACTGGTCGAGACTCGGGAACGGAGCCTGCTGCGGGAACTTCGCGCCGATGTCGACCACGGTGGTGACCTCGAACAGGTGCGACTGGGTGCACGGCACCGCGTGCGCGTCCGAGGCGTCTTTCGCGTTCCAGGTCAGGCAGGTGCCCGGTGGCGAGTGAAACGCCTGCTGGGCGGCCTCGCTGAGCTTGCCTTCCCCGCCGCCCGCGCCGCCCGCGAGCGTGTCGGTCCAGGAGAAGGCGACGCTCAAGGCCAGCGCGATGACCGCGCCGAAGAACACCCCGGCCATCACCACGCGGGTGGTCAGGGTCTGCATACGCGAAGGGAACCGCTCCGAGCGTTGAGACATCGATACCTATGATGCCCGCGCCGCATGAACCGCGCGTGTGCTGGGTCGATTAGGGTGGTAAGCGGGGTTTGCAGTGCTGGGGGATTACGGAGCGCACATGACGCAAGACGACAACAGCGGCGCGCAGCCGACCGAGGAGCAGAAGAAGCCGGGCTCGATGCGTTTTCAGGACGCGAGCACGCAGCCGCGGCAGCCCTCGGTGGCCGAACAACGGGCCCGCAAACAGGCCATCGCCGACCAGGAACGCGAACGGCAGGAAGCCCTCGCGGCGCGGGAAGCGGCGGACGCGAAAGCGGCCACCAAACGCAAGATCCTGATCGGCAGCGGGGTCACTGTCGGTCTCGTCGGGCTGGTCGCGACGTTCTACACGATCGCGAAGCCCGCCGAGGTCACCGCGTCCTGCGTCTCGTCCGACGGGGTCATCCAGGACGACAAGTACTGCTCTGAGGATTACGCGGTCGCCAACCACGGGCACTACAGCGGCGGGTTCTGGTTCATCCCGCTTCCCGGCGGCGGGTTCACCCAGTACCGCTACAACTACGGCGGCACCGGGAGCATCGGCCAGCACGTCTCCGGCGGCAGCTACACCGCGCCGTCGGGCAACACCAACGTCACGACCAAGTCGGGCACCAGCGTCCAGCGCGGCGGGTTCGGCATCAGCGGCAAGAGCGGCACCTCCGGAGGCACCGGCGGGACCGGCAAGAGCGGAGGCTCGTAGGTGTATCGGGACCGGCGGGAACCGCGCCGCGACTGGCAGCGGATCGTCGAAGAGCAGGGCCTGGTCTACGGCACCCCGGCGCGCGACGGCACCGGCAAGCCGCGTCCGTACTGGGACGAGTCGGTGCACTACGTCTTCGACATGGACGAGGTGCTCTCGCTCGAGGCGGACGTCGAATTGCTGCACTCGATGTGCCTCGAGGCCGTCGACAACGTCGTGACCACCGAGCAGTACCAGCGCTTCGGCATCCCGGAGTGGGTGTGGCCGCACATCGCGGAGTCGTGGAAGCGCCAGGACCCGCACGTCTACGGCCGCTTCGACCTGCGCTACGACGGCAAATCGCCGGCCAAGCTGCTGGAGTACAACGCGGACACGCCGACCACGCTGCTGGAGGCGTCGCTGCTGCAGTGGCACTGGAAGACCGACGTCTTCCCGGAAGACGACCAGTGGAACTCCATCCACGAGAAGCTGGTGGAGCGCTGGGAGGAACTCGGCGGCAAGCTGCCGTCGAACGAACTGCACTTCACCTGGTCCGCGGCCGATCCGAGCGGCGAGGACCACGTGACCACGGCGTACCTGCAGGAGACCGCCGCCGAGGCCGGGCTCGACACGGTCGGGCTCGCGATCGAGGAGATCGGCTGGGACCCGGTGCTCAAGCGGTTCGTCGACCTCGCCGAGGCGCAGATGTCCACGGTGGTGAAGCTGTACCCGTGGGAGTGGGTGGTCGACGAGGAGTTCGGCAAGTTCGCGGTGGAGACCATGCCGCGCACGCTGTGGGTCGAACCGCTGTGGAAGATGCTGCTGTCGAACAAGACGCTGCTCGCGGTGCTGTGGGAGAACTACCCCGGGCACCCGAACCTGCTGCCCGCGTTCGCTGACGACCCCGGCCTGCTCACCGAGTACGTGCGCAAGCCGAAGCTCGGCCGCGAGGGCGCGAACGTGCAGATCGTGGCCACCGGGTACGAGACGCAGACGGACGGCGTCTACGGCGCGGAGGGTTACGTCTACCAGGCGTTCGACCCGCTGCCGGAGTTCGACGGGTACCGGCCCGCGCTCGGCGCGTGGATCGTCGGCGACCAGTCGGCGGGGCTCGGGATCCGCGAGACCAGCGGACTCGTCACCGACGACGGTGCGGCGTTTGTCCCGCACCGGATTCCGGAGTCGTGATAAAACCCTGGATGTCCGATTTGATCGGCTGACTCGGCCATCCAGGGAGATCCCGTGACCTCGACGCTCGCGCTGCCCGCAACGTTCGGCTCCGACCTCGTGCGTGGCATCGGCGCGATCCTGCTGTACGGCATCGTCGGCCTGCTGCTGATGTTCGCCGGCTTCTACGCGATCGACTTCACCACGCCGGGCAAGCTGTCGAAGCTGGTCACCCGAGGGCTGCCGAACGCGGTGATCGTGACCGCGTCCGGACTGCTGTCGATGGCGTTCATCGTGGTCGTGGCGATCTACAGCTCCGCGAGCGATCTGACCGCCGGGCTGATCACGTCGCTGGTCTACGGCCTGATCGGGGTCATCGTGCAGGTGCTGGCGGTGCGGCTGCTGGAGTGGGCGACCCGGATCGATGTCGGATCCACGATCCAGAGCGAGAAGTTCGCGCCGGCGAGCGTGGTCGTCGCGGCGGCGCACCTCGGGCTCGGGCTGGTCGTCGCGGTAGCGATTTCGTAGCGTTCGCGCACTGCCGCGCGGTCCCGTTCCCACTAACGTGGGAACCGTGCGATTGCTCAGGACGCCGGAAGACCGGTTTGCGGATCTGCCCGACTTCGCGTTCGAACCTCAGTACACCGACCTGTCCGACCCGGACGGCGGCCTGATCAGAGTCGGCTACGTCGAGGCGGGACCCGCCGACGGGCCGCCGGTTCTGCTGCTCCACGGCGAGCCGAGCTGGTCGTTCCTCTACCGGAAGATGCTCCCGGTGCTCGCCGACGCCGGGCTGCGGGCGATCGCGCCGGACCTCGTCGGGTTCGGGCGGTCGGACAAGCCCGCGGAGATCGTCGACCACACCTATGCGCGGCACGTGGAGTGGATGCGCCGGTTCTCGTTCGACGTCCTGGGCCTGAACGGCGTCACGGTCGTGGGGCAGGACTGGGGCGGGTTGATCGGGCTGCGGCTGGTGGCCGAGAACCCCGGGCGGTTCGCCGGGGTGGTGGCGGCCAATACCGGGCTGCCGACTGGGGATGTGGACATGCCGCCGGTGTGGCACAAGTTCCGGGAGGCAGTGGAGGGCGCGCAGATTCTCGACGTCGGACGGTGTGTGCAGGCTGGCTGCAAGACGCCGCTGTCGGAAGAGATTCGGGCGGCTTACGACGCGCCGTTCCCCAATGAGATGTACAAGGCCGGGCCTCGGGCGATGCCTGGGTTGGTGCCTACTCGGCCGGATGATCCTGCGTCCGAGGCCAATCGAGCGGCTTGGACGACGTTGACTGAGCTGGATGTGCCGTTCTTGTGCGCGTTTTCGGACGGGGATCCGATTACTGGGGCGATGGGGCCGATTTTGCAGCGGTCGATGCGCGGGGCGGCTGGTTTGGACCACCCGACGATCGCGGGCGCTGGGCACTTTTTGCAGGAGGACGCGGGGGAGGCGCTCGCCGAGCACGTGGCCCGCTTCGTCCGCCGCTGACCTCGCCTCGCTCGCCTGCTGAGGTTTCGCAGTAGCGCGCCGGGGGTTCTCGGGGTGCGATGCCAAGGTTCGTGAGGGGAACCCTGAGGGAATCTGATTCCCTCAGGGTTCCCCTCACGGACCTGGGGCCGGGCGCTGCTGCGGCGAGGCGCGCCCGGAGGTGAGTCGGGTCACTGCCCGACACCCCGCCTTTGCCCGCTGGCCGGAAATAAGACACACTTGTGTTGTGAAAAAGACCGGGAGCACTGGCGAGGGGCGCGGCGACCAGCCGCGCGCCGCGGCCGTCGGCGTTCCCGTGCAGGTCAGCGCGGTGAACGTTGCCGAGGGTCGCACCCGGCACGAGGTCGCCCGGCTGCTGCTGGAGCAGGGCCCGATGACCGCCGTGGTGGTCGCGGAGCAGCTCGGCATCAGCCCGACGGCGATCCGCCGCCACCTCGACGCGCTGCAGGCCGACGGCGAGGCCGAGACTCGCGACGCCCCGCGCAAGGGCCCGCGCGGACGCGGCCGCCCGGCCAAGCTGTTCCTGCTCACCGAACCGGGCCGGGCCCGGTTCGGGCACGCCTACGACGACCTCGCGGTCTCGGCCATCCGCTTCCTCGCCGAGCACGCCGGACCGGACGCGGTGCGCGCGTTCGCCGAGCGCCGGGTCGAAGGGCTCGTCGGGCCGCACCGGCAGGCGATCACTGGATCGGCTGATCCGGTCGAGCGCGCCGAGGCCCTCGCCGCCGCGCTGAGCAGGGAAGGCTACGCTGCCTCGACCCGCCAGGTGGGCGCGGGAGCCCAAGCCGCGAACGTCGGCGCCCAGCTGTGCCAGCACCACTGCCCGGTCGCGCACGTGGCCGCGGAATTCCCGCAGCTGTGCGAGGCCGAAACGGAAGCGTTCGCGAAGCTGCTGGGCACCCACGTCCAGCGGCTGGCGACCATCGCGCGCGGAGACAACGCGTGCACCACACACGTACCCGCCGGACCGGCGGGTATCCCGGCCCATCCCGAGCCGGACCGCACGACGCCCGGAGACGCGGCCGCGCCGCCCGAAGGGCACGCACCACGGATCCCGAATGGAGGGAAACCCGCATGACTGCCGCTGCCGAGCAGCGCACTCCCACCACCGAGCCGTTGAGCCAGGAAGAGACCATCGCGTCCCTTGGCAACTACGCCTTCGGCTGGGCGGACTCCGACGAGGCTGGCGCCAGCGCCCGCCGCGGCCTGAACGAGGATGTCGTTCTCGACATCTCCGCGAAGAAGTCCGAGCCCGAGTGGATGCGCGACGCCCGATTGAAGGCGCTCAAGCTGTTCGACCTCAAGCCGATGCCGAACTGGGGCGCCGACCTCTCGGGGATCGACTTCGACAACATCAAGTACTTCGTGCGGTCCACCGAGAAGCAGGCGGCCAGCTGGGAAGACCTGCCCGAGGACATCAAGAACACCTACGACAAGCTGGGCATCCCCGAGGCGGAGAAGCAGCGCCTCGTGGCCGGCGTCGCCGCGCAGTACGAGTCCGAGGTCGTCTACCACCAGATCCGCGAGGACCTGGAGGAGCAGGGCGTCCTCTTCCTGGACACCGACACCGCGCTCAAGGAGCACCCGGAGATCTTCCAGGAGTACTTCGGCTCCGTGATCCCCGCGGGCGACAACAAGTTCTCCGCGCTGAACACCGCGGTGTGGTCCGGCGGCTCGTTCATCTACGTGCCGAAGGGCGTGCACGTCGACATCCCGCTGCAGGCCTACTTCCGGATCAACACCGAGAACATGGGCCAGTTCGAGCGGACGCTGATCATCGTCGACGAGGACGCCTACGTCCACTACGTCGAGGGCTGCACCGCGCCGATCTACCAGTCGGACTCGCTGCACTCCGCGGTCGTCGAGATCATCGTGAAGAAGGGCGCCCGCTGCCGCTACACGACGATCCAGAACTGGTCGAACAACGTCTACAACCTGGTCACCAAGCGCGCCAAGTGCGAAGAGGGCGCGACCATGGAGTGGGTCGACGGCAACATCGGCTCCAAGGTGACCATGAAGTACCCGTCGGTCTTCCTCATGGGCGAGCACGCCAAGGGCGAGGTCCTCTCGGTCGCGTTCGCGGGCGAGGGCCAGCACCAGGACGCCGGGGCCAAGATGGAGCACCTCGCGCCGCACACGTCCTCGACCATCGTGTCGAAGTCGGTCGCGCGCGGCGGCGGCCGGACCTCCTACCGCGGCCTGGTCAAGGTCGCGAAGCGGGCGCACCACTCGCGCTCCAGCGTGGTCTGCGACGCCCTGCTGGTGGACACCATCTCCCGGTCGGACACGTACCCGTACGTGGACATCCGCAACGACGAGGTGTCCATGGGCCACGAGGCCACCGTGTCCAAGGTCAGCGAAGAGCAGCTGTTCTACCTGATGTCGCGCGGCCTCGACGAGGCCGAGGCGATGGCGATGATCGTGCGCGGGTTCGTCGAGCCCATCGCGCGCGAGCTGCCGATGGAGTACGCGCTCGAGCTGAACCGCCTGATCGAGCTGCAGATGGAAGGGTCCGTCGGCTAAATGTCCGTGGCAGAGAACAACGTTTCCGAAGCCATCCGCGAGGGGGCCGTCGTTCCGGCGGCCTCCCGCGCGGAGCGCTTCACTTCTTACGACGTCGAGGCCTTCGAGGTCCCCGGCGGTCGTGAGGAGAACTGGCGCTTCACTCCGATGAAGCGCCTGCGCGGCCTGCACGACGGTTCCGCCGTCGCCTCCGGCGAGATCACGCTGGAGACCGAGGCCGCGCCCGAGCTGAAGATCGAGACCGTCGGCCGCGACGACGCGCGCCTCGGCGAAGCGGGCGTGCCGAGCGACCGCATCGCGGCGCAGGCGTACTCGTCCTTCGCCAAGGCCACGATCGTCACCGTGCCGAAGGAGACCGAGGCGTCGAAGCCGTCGGTGCTGCGCGTCCACGGTCCCGGCGAGGGCAAGGTCGCCTACGGCCACCTGCAGGTGCGCGCCGAGGCGTTCGCCAACGCGGTGATCGTGCTCGACCACGTCGGCTCCGGCACCTACGCGGACAACGTCGAGTTCGTCATCGGCGACTCGGCCAAGATCACCGTGGTCAGCGTCCAGGACTGGGCCGACGACGCGGTGCACGTGTCCGAGCAGCACCTGCGCCTGGGCCGCGACGCGACGCTGAACCACACCGTCGTCACCCTTGGCGGCGACCTGGTCCGCATCTCGCCGACGGCGACCTTCGCCGACCGCGGCGGCGACGTGGACATGCTGGGCGTCTACTTCTCCGACGCCGGCCAGCACCAGGAGCACCGGCTGTTCGTGGACCACGCGGTGCCCAACTGCAAGTCGCGCGTGATGTACAAGGGCGCGCTGCAGGGCGAAGGCGCGCACGCGGTGTGGATCGGCGACGTGCTGATCCGGGCGGCCGCCGAGGCCACCGACACCTACGAGCTGAACCGCAACCTCGTGCTCACCCCCGGCGCGCGCGCCGACTCGGTGCCGAACCTCGAGATCGAGACCGGCGAGATCGAGGGCGCGGGCCACGCGAGCGCCACGGGAAGGTTCGACGACGAGCAGTTGTTCTACCTCCAGTCGCGCGGGATCGGCGAGGAGGCCGCGCGGCGGCTGGTCGTGCGCGGGTTCTTCCACGAGATCCTGGTCCGCATCGGCGTGCCCGAGGTGCGCGAGCGCCTCGAAGCCGCGATCGAGGCCGAACTCGAAGCCGTTGGCGCCTGAGCCCGTCCGTCCACTTCAGACTCTTTAGGAAACAGCAGATGGCTACCCTGGAAATCAAGGACCTGCACGCGTCGGTGACCACCGACGAGGGCGCCAAGGAGATCCTCAAGGGCGTCAACCTGACCATCCGGTCCGGCGAGACGCACGCGATCATGGGCCCGAACGGCTCCGGCAAGTCCACCCTGTCCTACGCGATCGCCGGCCACCCGAAGTACGAGGTGACCTCCGGCGAGGTGCTGCTGGACGGCGAGAACGTGCTCGAGATGAGCGTCGACGAGCGCGCCCGCGCCGGCCTCTTCCTCGCCATGCAGTACCCGGTCGAGGTGCCCGGCGTCTCGATGTCGAACTTCCTGCGCACCGCGGCCACCTCGGTCCGCGGCGAGGCCCCCAAGCTTCGCCACTGGGTCAAGGAGGTCAAGGAGGAGATGGGCAAGCTCGGCATCTCCCAGGAGTTCGCCGAGCGTTCGGTGAACGAGGGCTTCTCCGGCGGCGAGAAGAAGCGCCACGAGATCCTGCAGCTGGCGCTGCTCAAGCCGAAGTTCGCCATCCTCGACGAGACCGACTCCGGCCTGGACGTCGACGCGCTGCGCGTCGTGTCCGAGGGCGTCAACGAGTACAAGGCGGGCAACGAGGTCGGCGTCATGCTGATCACGCACTACACCCGCATCCTGCGGCACATCACTCCGGACTTCGTGCACGTCTTCGCCGACGGCAAGATCGTCGAGTCCGGCGGCCGCGAACTGGCCGACGAGCTGGAGGAGAACGGCTACGTCAAGTACGTCGGCTCTCCCGAGCCGGCCAAGGCCTGACGTTCCCCGCGCCCCGTTCCCGACGACACCGAGAGAGAGGAGTTGGCTCGATGACCACCACGGCTTCGAACAGCCCGACCAACTCTGTTCCCCTTGACGTGGCGGCACTGCGTGCCGACTTCCCGATCCTGACGCGCACCGTGCGCGACGGGAAACCCTTGGTGTACCTGGACTCCGGAGCGACCTCGCAACGGCCGGTGCAGGTGCTCGACGCGGAACGGCGGTACGTGTTCACGTCGAACTCGGCCGTGCACCGCGGTGCCCACCAGCTGTCCGAAGAGGCCACCGACGCCTACGAATCCGCGCGCGCCAAGACCGCGGAATTCGTCGGCGCGGACCCGGAAGAGCTGGTGTTCACCAAGAACGCGACCGAGGGCATCAACCTCGTGGCGTACGCGATGAGCAACGCCGCCACGGCCGGTCCGGAGTCCGAACGGTTCCGGATCGGCGAAGGCGACGAAATCGTCATCACCGAGATGGAGCACCACGCGAACCTGGTGCCGTGGCAGCAGTTGTGCCAGCGCACCGGGGCGACGCTGAAGTGGTTCAAGGTCACCGCCGAAGGCCGCCTCGACCTGTCCGATATGGACAGTGTGATCACGCCGCGCACCAAGGTGGTCGCGTTCGCGCACCAGTCCAACGTGCTCGGCACGGTCAACCCGGTGGCCAAGCTGGTGGCCAAGGCGAAGGAGGTCGGCGCGCTGACCGTCCTCGACGCCTGCCAGTCGGTGCCGCACTTCGCGGTCGATTTCCACTCTCTCGACGTCGACTTCGCGGTGTTCTCCGGGCACAAGATGCTGGCTCCGTCGGGGATCGGCGTGCTGTACGGCCGGACCGAACTGCTCGAAGCGATGCCGCCGTTCCTCACCGGCGGCTCGATGATCGAGCTGGTCACCATGGAGCGCACCACGTTCGCCGCGCCGCCGCAGCGGTTCGAGGCCGGGGTGCCGATGACGTCGCAGGCGATCGGCCTCGGCGCGGCGGTGGACTACCTGTCCGCCATCGGGATGGACCGGATCGCGGCGCACGAGCACGAGCTGGCCGCGGCCGCGATCGCGGGCATCAGCGCGATCCCGGGCGTGCGCATCGTCGGGCCGACCGATCTGGAGGACCGCGGCGCGACTGTCGCGTTCGTGATCGACGGCGTGCACCCGCACGACGCCGGGCAGGTGCTCGACAGCCTCGGCATCGCCGTGCGGGTGGGACACCACTGCGCGTGGCCGCTGCACCGGGCTTGTTCGGTGCCCGCGACCGTGCGGGCGAGCTTCTACCTGTACAACACGCTGTCCGAAGTGGACGCTCTGGTCGCCGGGATCCGCGAGGCGCAGAAGTTCTTCGGGGTGGACCAGTGAACCTGGAGAGCATGTACCAGGAGATCATCCTGGACCACTACAAGAACCCGCACGGGCGCGGCCTGCGCGATCCGTTCGACGCGGAGTCGTTCCAGGTCAACCCGACCTGCGGCGACGAGATCACCTTGCGGGTGAAGGTCAGCGACGGCAAAGTCGAGGACGTGTCCTACGACGGGCAGGGCTGCTCGATCAGCCAGGCTTCCGCGTCGGTGCTGACCGACCTGGTCGTCGGGCACACGGTCGACGAGGCGTTCACGACCATGGACGCGTTCGTGGAACTGATGCAGGGCAAGGGCAAGGTCGAACCGGACGAGGACGTACTGGAGGACGGCGTCGCGTTCGCCGGCGTCGCGAAGTACCCGGCGCGCGTGAAGTGCGCCCTGCTCGGCTGGATGGCGTTCAAGGACGCGGTGTCCAGCACCACCACAGGAGCTGAGAAGGCATGAGCGAAGAGACGGCCACCGACCCGCGCGAGGGGCGCACCGCCGCGGACCTGCCCGAGCAGTCCGCCGCCGTCCCCGCCGACATCGCCAAGATCGAGGACGTCGAGGAAGCGATGCGCGACGTCGTCGACCCCGAACTCGGGATCAACGTCGTGGACCTCGGCCTGGTGTACGACATCCGGGTCGAGACCGACAACACCGCGACGATCGACATGACGCTCACGTCGGCGGCCTGCCCGCTGACCGACGTGATCGAGGACCAGACGTCGGCGGCGCTGACGTCCGGCGGTCTCGTGAACGACTTCCGGATCAACTGGGTCTGGATGCCGCCGTGGGGCCCGGAGAAGATCACCGACGACGGCCGCGAGCAGTTGCGGGCGCTCGGTTTCACGGTCTGAGGTTCGCTTTTTCGAAGGCCGCTCCCGGTTCTCCGGGGGCGGCCTTCGGCGTATCCCGGATTGGTGCGTTCGGGCGCTGCCGGGCGGAACGCCGGATTCTGTCGGGGCCGGGTGCTATTACTGATCAATGACCGAACCTGACTCCGAATCCGTGTCCGAAGCAGAAGAAAGACCCAGCCGCGGCCTGGCCGTGGGAGCGGTGTCCGTGGCCGCGGTGAGCCTCACGCTCGCGGTGCTCACCTGGCTGGCCTGGCTGCTGGTCCGGCCCCGGCTCCTCGTGAGCGGTGTCTACCCGCTCGTGGGCGAGGTGTTCGTCCTGGTGCTGGGCGCGCTGTGGTTCGCGGCGCTGCTGGCCGGGGTGCTGGCGGTGGTGCTGGGGCGGCTCGGCGGAGCGAAACGGCCGGGCGGCGACCTGGCCCGCACAGGTGCGCTGCTGGGCGGGCTCACGGTGGTGGTGGCGCTGGCCGGGACGGTCGCGTTCACGGTGAGTCCCGGCCTGATGCCCGCGTACGGAGACGTCGGGCGGCCGCTCAATTCGATCCTCAGGGGGTGACCGCCGTATAACGACCTATACGGCGGCGGATGAGTTTGGCCGTCCATTATGGACAGAGCGGCACAATCCGCCCGGAGGATCCGGGGCCGCGTAACGGATCCGCGGCGCTCGCCGATCCTCGCGAGGTGATCGACGGTTTTCCGGCCCCGCCGCCGGTTTCCCGCGCCCCTCGCCGGTTCTCGGCCGTGCTGGCGCTGTTCGTAGTGCTCGCGCTGGCCGGGGTGGCGGGATGCGGGTACGGGCTGGTGACGGTGTTCAGCTATCGCTTGGCGAGAATGCCGACGAACGCGATGGCGCCCGCCGTGCCCGCCGGGACGGCGCTCGTGCTCGGCAAGCGGGACAGGCAGGTCTACCACCGCGGCGACGTCGTGCTGGCGCGCATGCCCGCGCACCAGGGCAACCGGGCTTACCTGTTGCTGGGCCGGGTGATCGGCGTGGGCGGCGACGACGTGCGCTGCTGCGACGAGAAGCGCCGGATCGTGGTGAACGGCAAGTCTGTCGACGAGCCCTACGCGAACGGCGACGGACCCGTGTTCCGCGCGCTCGTCCCGAAGGACGCGGTCTTCCTGGCCGGTGATCGGCGCGATGTCAGCTGGGACTCCCGGAACGAGGAGGCCACCGGAATGAGCGGCTCGGTGCCGGTGTCCGAGGTGTACGGGGTAGTCGTCGCCACTGGGGCCAACCGGTGGTGGGTGCGCACGCTGCCGCCGACGACGGCGTTCACCGCCGCGGGATTGTCTGGCGCACCCGAGGCGGATCAAGGGCCGTTCCTGGGGCGGGTGTTCGTCGGATCGGGCGCGGGGGCGTTCTTGACCGGATTCCTGGGCGCGGTGGTGACGGGCGTGCGCCGGAGCCGGAAACGGCGCCGGGAGGCTGCTGGGCCGGGGTGGCTTCCGGCGGGGTAACGACTGTCGGGATTGTTCCGATGATCGTCTCGTGACAGAAGGCTTTCCTGCTGTTCCGCCTCCGGCCGCGCGTGCGCCGCGCCGGTTTCCCTGGTTGCTCGCGATCTTCGTCGTGCTCACGGTCGCGGGCGCGGTCTTGGCGGCGACCGGGCTCCTCAAGGTGTTCAGCTACCGCTCGCTGACCGCGTCCGGCGGCGGGATGGCACACACCGTCGCCGCGGGCGAGCGGATCGTCTTCGGGCTGCGCGAAGGCCAGGAGATCCACCGCGGCGACGTCGTCGTGTTCAACGCGAGCGCGTTCGGCGACGGGCGGCGCGGGATGTTCCTGCAACGCGTGATCGCGGTCGGCGGCGATGTGGTCGAGTGCTGCGACTACGATCGCCGGATCAAGGTGAACGGCAAGTCGATCGTCGAACCTTACGCGGTCGGCGAGCAGACGACCTTTTACGCGAAAGTGCCGCAGGGCACGGTGTTCCTGGCGGGGGACCAGCGGGACATCGCGGACGACTCCCGGTGGCGCGCCAACAATCCCGGTGCCGGAGCGGTGCCGCTGTCCCAAGTGCACGGAGTTGTCGCGGCGACCGGAACCCTGTTCTGGGTCAAGGAATTCCCGGCGACCACCGCGTTCACCGACGCCGGACTGCCCGGTACGACCGAGCCGGATCGCGGCCCCATCACCAGCCGGATTACCGCCGGTGCCGGGGCGGGCGTATTCCTCATCGGGTTCGTCGGGCTGCTCGTGACTGTCGTCCGGAGCGCCGGAAGACGACGAAAAGCAGCCGCAGCCCCGCCAGTGCGCTGATCATCAGCAGGTTGTAGCCGAACACGTGGTTCAGCGTCAGCCCGGGCACCAGCTGCGGGCCGCTCGAACTTGCCAGCAGCAGCACGGCCATCAGCCCGGTCGCGATGCCGACCAGCGCCAGCAGCACCTCGTGCACGAGGCCGGTCACCAGGTCGCGGTCGCGTTCGTCGGAGAACAGCCGCATGTTCACCGACAGCCTGCCTTCTTCCAGTGCCGCGCCGATCCGGTCGACGCGGCGGGGCAGGCGGCGGAGCACCGGCAGCAGGGCGGTGAATTCGTCGGTGACGGTGCGGTGCAGGGTTTCCGGGCGCAGGCCGATGCGTTCGGTGGCGAACGCGCGGGATTCGGCGACCAGGTCGAAATCCGGGGCCAGCGTCGCGAGGGTGCCTTCCATTGTCGCCAACGCGCGGAACACGGCGGCGATCGGCGGCGGTACGGCCAGCCGGAATTCGGCGATGACGCGGAACAGTCCGGTGAACAGGTCGAGGCCGGCGCTCCGGCCGGGCCCGAAGTGCCGGGCGAGCAGGGCTCCCAGCGCGCGTTCCAGGCGTTGCTCGTCGAGGTCGTCCGGACGGTCGACGATCTCCAGCAGCCCGTCGCGGACCCCGGCCGGGTCGCCTCGGTCGATGGCGGGCAGCAGGGCTTGCAGGTCGGCGCGCAGGCCGGTGTCGAGGCGGCCGACGGAGCCGAAGTCGAGCAGGCCGAGGGTGCCGTCTTCAAGCAGCAAAACGTTGCCGGGGTGCGGATCCGCGTGGAACACCCCGCCGAGCAGAACCTGGTCGAGCAGGCCGCGCAGGAAGGTGCGGGCGAGTTCCTCGCGGGAATGTGCGGAACCGGTGGCGAGCGGTTTGCCGTCGAGCCGTCGCATCACCAGAACGCGCTCTGTGGACAGTGCTTTGTGGACAGTTGGCAGCGTGACGCCGGGGGCCGGATGCGCGGCGATGGCGTCGATGTTCGAGGCTTCGGTGCGGAAATCGAGTTCGTCCTCAAGGGATTCGGCGAATCCGTCGGCCAGTTCCAGCACACCGAGCGAGCGCGCCCAGCCGGCGCGTTCGTACAGCACGGCGGCGAGGCGGCGGACGATGTCGATGTCGCGTTCCACCTGCTCGCGGATCCCGGGCCGCTGCACCTTCACGACGACCTCGGTACCGGACCGCAGCCGAGCGCCGTAAACCTGCGCGATCGACGCCGCGGCAAGGGGTTCGTCGTCGATGTGGGCGAAGGCGGTGAGGTCGATTTCCTCGCGCAGCAACGCGCGCACCTCGTCTTCGGGCGCGGGCGGGACCTGATCGTGCAGCCGGCTGAGTTCGCGGATGTACACCGGCGGCAGGAGATCCGCGCGGGTCGAGAGCAACTGGCCGAGCTTCACGAACGTCACGCCCGCTTCTTCGAGCGCCAGCCGAAGCGACCGCGCGAGTTTCGCGGAGCCGTCGGGGCCCGCGGTGCGGCGGCCGGTGAGGAACGAACCGAGACCGTGGCGGATCGCGATGCGCATGATCCGCGAGTAGCGACGGGCGCGGGCCGCGCGGGATCGCAGCGATCGCATCCGGGCGAACAAGCCCGGCCCACCGGACGGGACCGCGAGTTCGGCGGCAAAAAGGACTAACAGGGTCACCGCGAGCGCGCTGCCTGCCAGCGGGATCAGCAGTCCGATCGCGACCCCGGCGTTGGTCAGCACGGCGAGCGGGAACAGCCGGATGACGGTGCCCGCGACGAGCCAGCCCGCGAGCGCCGCGCCGAGCGCCCGGACGAGACCGACGCGCACGCCGAGCACTTTGCGGGCCGCGGCGACGAGCGGCCACAGCACGACGACGTAGGCCAGGAGGCCGAGCAGCAGCGTTTGCATGCCGAAAAGCACACCATCGCGACGGTGTCGGCGGATCCAGCCGGGGCGGGACGGACCTCCCTCTCGCGGGGGAGCGTCCTACTTTCGGACGTAGTCGCCCCGGTGGTGAACTTCTAACGTCGTCGAGCGGACAAGGGTTGCTTGCTTTCTCGATGACGTACGGAGGACACGATGCACGCACGAGGGTTCCGGCGGATCGCCGCACTGGCCGTGGCGACCGCCGCTCCGCTGGGTTTCGGCCTGGCGACCGCACCCGCCGCGTCCGCCGCCGCGGCGACCACCGTCTACTACAGCTCGGCGGGCGCGCCCGACTACGTCGCCCAGATCGACCAGGGCGCGGCGAACTGGAACGCCGCGGTGAGCGACGTCCAGCTGGTGAAGGACGAGGGCAAGGCGACGGTGAAGATCCACGAGGTCAACAGCGGAGGTTCGTACACGCAAACCGACGGGCACGGCAACGGCGACGTCTACCTGGACACGAGCCAGGTCGCCGAGGGCTACGACCCGACCCGCATCGCCGCGCACGAACTCGGCCACAACCTCGGCCTGCCGGACCACTACGAGGGGCCGTGCACGGAGCTGATGTCGGGGCACGGGCCGGGCACTTCCTGCACGAACGCGAAGCCGGACGCGCAGGAATCGGCGAAGGTGCAGCAGTTGTGGGCCAACGGGGTCCGGGCGGCGGGGACTCGGGTCACGACGACTGTCTACTGAGGACTCGTGAGTGTTTATGCCGGTTAGAACCGGCATAAACACTCACGACACCCCCGCGAACTCGGGCCCGCGCTGGGAAGTCCTCGCCGGACCTCGTGAGTGCTGCTGCCGGTTAGAACCGGCCGCAGCACTCACGACCCCCTACTCCGCGTGCAGCACGAAGAACAGAAAACTCGGGCTGACGCACAGCATCCGGTAGTCCTCCGGGAACAGTTTTTCCGCCTCCGGCACCGGTTTCGGCTCGCTGATCACCGAGATCCGGAACCCGGCCGCGGTGAACGCGTCGGTCATCGCGTGCAGCGGACGGTTCCAGAAGCTCATCGGCGTCGTACGGCCGTCGACCTCCCAGTCTTCAGTCCACTCGTAAGTCGCCGAATAATCCGTCTTCTGCCCGGCTTCCCGCTGCAGCATATGGATCGCGAAGGGGTGGTCGACCACCACGATCAGCCGTCCGCCGGGCTTGAGGATGCGGTGGAACTCGCCGAGCGTCGGGCCCCAATCCTCCAGGTAATGCAGCACCAGCGAGGCGACGACGTCGTCGAACGCGTTGTCCGCGTAGGGGAGCGGCTCGGCGACATCGGCGACGCGCAGGTCCACATCGGGGCCGAGTCGCTGGCGGGCGATCTCGAGCATGCCGCTGCTCAGGTCGAATCCGGACACCTCCGCGCCGCGTTCGCGCAGCGCGACAGTCAGCGGCCCGGCACCGCAGCCGGCGTCGAGAATCCGCCGCCCGGCTACGTCCCCGGCCAGCGCGAGCACGGCGGGCCGCTCGTAGTAGGCGTTCTGAATTTCGGTGTCCGACATGGCGGTGTAGCTCTCGGCCAGCAGGTCGTAATCGTTGACCACGGTGCTTTCTTCCGGAGGCATGCGATCCACAGTGCCAGAAAATCGGCAGCGGGGTCCCGCCTTGGAGGGAGGCGCCCGCCGCGGCCGCCTGTCAGGATTGGCGGGTGCGTTTCTTCCGTCCGCTGGTCAGCGGGGTCACCTATCGCCGGTGGGTGTACTTGATCCTCGGCGCGGCGCTCAGCGTGCCGTACCTGCTTCTCGCGATGATCGCGATGCCGTCGCTGATGCCGTTCGCCACGACGGTGGGATGGGCGAGCCTGGCCGGATTCGTCGTGACGGTCGCCGTGCTGGCCGCCACCGCGTTCCTGCCCGCGGTGCGAGTGCTGGAGGCGGCAGCGGTGCGGGAACTGCTCGCCCAGCCCGCGCCCGGACGCGGACGGCTGCGGTGCGCGGTGATGTTCGTGCTGCACGTCGGGTCCGGGCTGGTTATCGGACTCGCGACGCTCGCGGTGCCGGCCGGGTTCGGGTTCGCGATCAACGCGGTCTTCACCGGTCGGCTTGTCGACACGCCGGATTTCCGGCTGACGGTTCCGCGCGGCTGGGCTTCGGCGTGGCTGCCCGCGGCGTTCGTGGCGGCGTTCGTCGTGCTGGTCTACGTCGTGTGGGGCGTCGGCGGACTGCTGCGCCGCGCGGCGGCCCGGTTGCTCGGCTGGTCCGCCGCCGAACGCATCGCGCAGCTCGAACGCCGCACCGATCTGCTCGCGGAACGCACCCGGCTCGCGCGCGAACTCCACGATTCCGTTGGCCACGCGCTTTCCGTGGTCACGTTGCAAGCCGGTGCCGCGCGGCGGACGTTGCATACCGATCCCGGCTTCACCGAGGAAGCGCTCACTGCGATCGAGGAATCGGCCCGCACCGCGCTCGACGACCTCGACCACGTGCTCGGCCTGCTCCGCGACGAAGCCCGCGACCGTACGCCGCACGCGGGTCTCGCCAACCTGCCCGCGCTGATCACCGTGACGCAGCAGTCCGGCACGGATTGCCGCTACGAGGTGCGGGGCGATATTGGCGCAGTGCCAGCGGTGGTTTCCCGCGAGGTGTACCGGATCCTGCAGGAATGCCTCACCAACGCGGTGCGGTACGCCGGAAAGGTGCCGGTCACCGTCGCGCTGGCGGTCGCGGACGGGCAGTTGCGGGCCGCGGTCGCGAACCCGCTCGGCTCGGCCCGCCCGTCGCGCGCCCGCGGCGGACGCGGTCTGCGGGGCATGGCGGAACGGGCGGAACTGGTGGGTGGCAAGCTGTCGGCGGGACCGGTCGGCGAAAACTGGGAGGTCGTGGTGACGGTGCCGTGGGGGAACCGGTGAGTGTGCGAGTCCTGCTGGTGGACGACGAACGGCTGATCCGGGCCGGGCTGCGCGCGATCGTGGACAGCGAACCGGACCTGACCGTGGTCGGCGAGGCCTCCGACGGCGCCGAAGTGCCCGGGCTGGTCGCGCAGCTGCGGCCGGACGTCGTTCTGATGGACGTGCGGATGCCCGCGGTGGACGGAATCCGCGCGACCGAGCACCTTCTGTCCACTATGGACGAACCGCCGAAGGTGATCGTGGTGACCACCTTCGAAAACGACGACTACGTGTACGACGCGCTGCTCGCCGGGGCCAGCGGATTCCTGCTGAAACGCGCTCGTCCGGAGGAAATCGTCGCCGGGATCCGGACGGTGCTGGCAGGGGATTCGCTGCTGTTCCCGGCCGCGATCCGGGGGATGGCCGCACGCCGTGCTCCGGCGCTTTCGGTGGTGCCTTTGGATTTCCTGACCGAACGCGAGCGCGACGTGTTGCGGCTGATGGCGGCCGGACTGTCCAATGGGGAGATTGCCGCGGAGCTGTTCCTGGGGCTGCAGACGGTGAAAACGCACGTCGGGAACGTGCTGTCGAAGCTGGGCGCACGCGACCGGACGCAGGCGGTGATCCGGGCTTACGAATCGGGCTTCGTCACGCCGACCGGCTGATGGCGACGTCCCGGCCGATGCCGCGCAGCACCTCGACGCGGTCGCTGCCGGGGCGGCTGAGGACCCAGCTGGATCCGGGAACGGCTTTGGCGCGTTTCTTGAGGGGCGCGAGGAGCCGGGAAGCGTCCCGATAGGACGGAATGGTGCCGCTCCCGCACACGAGCGTGGCCAGCGACACCGTGACCGGCATGCCCTCGGCGGACCAGTGCGTGTCCAGCAAAGCCGCGGCGACCGTGCCGATCTCGTCCACATCGCACACGATCAGGAAATCGTCCCCGCCGACGTGGCTCACGCGCATCCGCGGCAGCCGTCCGGCGAGGTCGGTGAGGGTCTCACCCAGGGCGCGGATCAGGTCGTCACCTGCGGCGAAACCGGCATTGTCGTTGACGGACTTGAAGGCGTCGACGTCCAGCCAGGCTGCCACGAACTGTTCGCCGCTCGCGATCCGGCGTTCGACGTCGCGTGCCGCCGCCTCGCTGCCTGGCAGTCGGGTGAGCGGGCTGAGCGTCACCGCCTCCTCGACCTTCGCCTCCGCGACGCCGCGCACGACCTCGGTCACCAGCACCACGCCGAGACAATGCCCGGCCGCGTCGACCACCACGACGTCGTCGCCGGTGCGGCCCCAGTCGGCGTCGGTGACCAGTTCCAGGAACTCCAGCGCGCTCGCGCCCGCCTCGATCAGGTGCGGTTTGTCCGCAAGCCTTGCCGCAGAACGCTTCGCGTGCAACGCATGTCCGTACGGACCGGTGATGGTCACGAGGAAGCGCGTCCGGTCGACTGACCACTGTGGACGGTTGTCCGCATCGACGCCGACCACGCCGCTCGGCGCGTCCGCGGCGGCGAGCACCTCGCGGACGTCGTCGCAGGTGGCGTCGACCGGCAGCGTGGTGGCCGGGCGCAGGAAATCGCCGACGCGCGGGGCCTGCGGCGGCGCTGGCGAGCGCCGGTCCTCCGGGACGACCGCACCGGTGGCGGGCGCGGACCGGTGCGCGGCGGGCGGTGCCAGCAGGTTGCCCTGCGCGATCCGGACGCCGAGGTGCTGCGCCGCGTCGAGCTGCGACTCGGTCTCGATCCCGGTCGCGACCAGCCGGATGTTCGTGCGCGTCGTGAAGTGCAGCAGCGCCTCGACCACCGCCGTCGACGCCGGATCGCCGGGCAGGCCGCGGAGCACGCTGCGGTCGAGTTTCACCAGGTCCACCGGGGACTGCGCGAGCAGCGCCAGCGGCAGGTCGCCGCGGCCGAGCCCGTCGAGCGCGAGCCGGAAGCCCTGTTCGGTGAGCGCGCGCATGCCGTCGAGCAGGCGGCCGGTGGGCAGGTGCGTGAACGGCGGCCCGACCTCGAGCACCACGTCGCGGGTGCGCCGTCCGGCCGCGCCGAGCTCGGCGATCAGCTCGTCGAACGCCTCCATCGGCGACGCGAGCGTGCGCGCGGAAAGGTTGAGATGGAGCGGGAGCGCGCTGGGCCGCTCGGCTTCCTGGCGCACCGCCGCGGCGGCCAGCCCGAGGTCGACCTCGGTGAGCTTGCCCGCGCGGCGGGCCTCGGCGAGCAGTTCGTGCGCCGTGCCCCGGCCCGGCCGGGCCAGCGCTTCGTACGCGACGACCCCGCCGGTGTGCAGGCTGTACATCGGCTGGAAGGCGAATCGGACCGCTCGCAGCGTCGTCACGGAGGCGATACTGGCATCGCCGAAGGGGGCTGCGAAACCGTTGTCAGCTGATGTTCACCAGCGCGGCACTTTGGCCACCGGATCGGACTAACAAAATGCTTTCGCGTTCCCTCGATCGGGAGCGGGAAAATTCCCGGCGCCGCGTCAGCCGAGCAACCTCCGGCGGATCCCGGCCGGGGCCGTGCGGAACAGGTTTGCCATGGTCGCGGCGGTGCCGGGAAGGTCGGCGCGGCCCGAGGCGAACGCGCGCTGCGCCGGGACCGGAAGATCGAAGAACAGGTCGAAAAATTGCGCCGACTGGGCAGGTGACATTCCGCACAATGCACGGAGTCCGTGGCGGCGCAAGGCATGCACCGCGCGCGCATCGGCCGGCCACAATGCCTTCCGGGCCGCGCGAGCCGCTGCCGCTGGACCCGCGTCGAACGAGTCCGCGAGAGCATCCGCGACGCGAGGCGCGAGCTGCAACGCGGTCGCGAGGCTGTAGCCGGTCGCCGGGTGCACAAGCCCGCCCGCGACCCCGAACGGCACCGCCTGGCCGCGCTTCGGCAGCGGGACGTCGAGCACGATCCGCACCCGCTCGACCCGCCCTGCGGGACGGATTCCCTCCGCTTTGAGCCGGGTGTGCAGCCGCTGGGCCAGTTCGGGCACCGGGAGCCCGGGCTTGCGGGCCAGGGACGTCTCCTCGACCAGTACGGAGCCGTCGCCGAGAGGCAGCAGGTAACGGAAGCTGTCCGTGCCGTCGCGCCAGTCCATGAACACCGCGGTGTCGGCCGGAACCAGTCGCTCGGCTTGGTCTGCGGGCAGCACGAGCCCGTACGCGGTCTGCTCGGCGCGCGGGGCACGCAGCTTGGGCGCGCCGGACGCGTCGACGAACACCGCCGCCGCCATCCGTCGACCGTCCGCGAGCAGGACCGTCGAACCGTGCGGACCATGTTCCGCACTGGTCACCTTGCCAGGGATGACCTGGACCTTCGGCTCAGTGAGCCACTCGCGCAGACCGGCGTTGTCGAGCACCCAGTACGCGCGATCGACGCGGTGCTCGCGGGTGCCGAACGCGAGCGTCGCCGCCGGAGCCGCCGCGACGGCTTTGCCCGGCAGCTCAGGCACTTCGTCCGCCCACAGTCCGTAAGTGTTCGGCCACTTTCGGTGCGGATCCGGGTCGAGCACGGCCGTTTCCAGCCCGCGCCGGGCGCACGCGGCCGCCAGCGCCCGTCCGGCCGGGCCGCCGCCCGCCACCAGCACGTCGGTCATCCCGCAATCCTGCCGGACGGGCGGATACGGTGGGACACATGGACGAGACCGATCCGAGGGCAGCGCGCCGCGACCCGGCGAACGGGGCAGGCGGGTTCACCGATCTGGCGACCAGCCCGTTCCGCGTCGACCGCGACCGGATCACCGCGTCGCCGTTCTTCGCGCGGCTCGGCGGGGTCACCCAGGTGGTCAGCGCCGGCGGGGCCGGGCTGCTGCACAACCGGCTGACGCACAGCCTGAAGGTCGCGCAGGTCGCGCGCGGGATCGCGGAGCGGATCACCGGGTCGAGCGAGTCGGCCGAACTGGCCGCGAAACTCGGCGGCTGCGACCCGGACGCGTGCGAGGCCGCCGCGCTCGCGCACGACCTCGGGCACCCGCCGTTCGGGCATCTCGGCGAGCAGACCCTGGACCGGATCGCGCGGCACCGGTTCGGCCTCGCCGACGGTTTCGAGGGCAACGCGCAGTCGTTCCGCATCATCACGACGACGGACGTGCGCGGCCCGTCCGCCATCGGCTTGGACCTGACGACCGCCGTCCGCGCCGCGGTCCTGAAGTACCCGTGGGCCCGGCTGCATTACCCGCTTCCGCATCCGACCGAAATGCCGTCGCAGCCTCGCGGTGCTGCCGAACCCGACGATGCGCCCGGCACCGGCGCGAGCAAGTTTTCCGCCTATGTCACGGAATTGGACGACTTCGAGCAGGCGCGCGCCCCGTTCGCCGGGCGGATCGAGCCGTGGCAGCAGACGGTGGAAGCGTCCGTTATGGACACTGCCGACGACATCGCGTACGCGATCCACGACCTGCAGGATTTCCACCGCATCGGCGTCCTGCAGCACGCGCCCGTCGCTGCGGAACTGGGGGAGTGGCTGGCGCACGCCGTCGAGCTGGCCTCTTTGGACGATGCCCGGCTGACCGCGGAAATCCGCCGCCCAGGCCGTTCCCTGGAGCGGATGCGCCGCCGAATGCACCTGAAAGACAGCTGGATCGTAGACGACGACGCCTTCGCCGCGGCCGTCGCGCGAGTCCAACGCGAACTGGTCGACGGCCTGCTCGCCGACGGGTTCGACGGCTCGACCGAAGCCGAACAAGCGACCGCCGCGTTCTCGGCGAACTGGATGGCGCGGCTGGTGGACGGAGTTTTCGTCCTGTCGTCGCCCCCGACGCGGTCCGGGCATGTCTCGCTGCGGCCCGCGCAGTGGCACGAGGTGCAGGTCCTGAAGTTCGTCCACCGGCGATTTGTGTTGCTGCGCCCAGATCTCGCCCTGCACCAGCGCGGCCAGGCCAGCCTGGTCACGACGTTGGTGGACGCGCTGGACGCCTGGCTCCTGGACCGCGACGAGGCCTCCCGGTTGCCCCGTCGGCTGCACGACCTGCTGGAACTGGCCCACGGCGAATACTCGGACTTGGCCCGAACCGCACCGGAACTGCTCGTCGGCGCGACCGGCGAGCGAATCGAAGGCGCGGACGCGGTGCGCGGGCTGGCTCGCGGCCGGGCGGTGGTGGACTTCGTGGCTTCGCTGACGGACAAGCAGGCAGTGACGCTGCTGGACGCGCTGTCGGGGCGGTCGAGTCAGCCTTGGTCGGATTCCTTTGTGCTGTAAATAGGTTGCGGTTACGGGTGTCTGATGAGCACGGTAGGCAGATGCCTTTTGCGATCCGGGACGCTGGTGCCGACGATTGGCCGGGGATTTGGCCGATCATCCGGGATGTAGTGACCGAGCAGCAGACCTTTCCCTACGACCCGGCGATGAGCGAACCGGACGCCCGTCAACGGTGGCTGGTGCCCGCCCCGGCACGGGTGGTGGTCGCTGTGGACGGGAATCGGGTGCTGGGCACGGCGAACATGTACGCGAACCGGCCAGGCCCGGGCAGCCATGTCGCTTCGGGGAGCTTGATGGTGTCCCGGGATGCGCGCGGCTCCGGCGTGGGGCGGGCTTTGGTGGTCGACCTGATCACGTGGGCGCGGCGGGCCGGGTTCGCGGCGGTTCAGTTCAATGCGGTGGTGGAGACTAATGTGCACGCGATTCGGTTGTACGAGAGTTTGGGGTTTGTGACGTTGGGGGTCGCGCCGGGAGCGTTTCAGCATCCGGTGGAGGGGCGGGTCGGGTTGCGCATCATGTGGCTGGAGTTGTGCGCGGGCAGCAGGAGCAAGGCGGGCGCGGCTCCCGCGGTTGAGTGTCCATAAAGGACTTCAGCGCCGTACGTGAGGGGAACCCTGAGGGAATCTGATTCCCTCAGGGTTCCCCTCACGTA